>JAQUMX010000024.1 GCA_028717885.1 Candidatus Omnitrophota bacterium | reverse complement strand
ATGATCATTATTTTGTCGATACTGGCGTTTTTAATTGCCTTGGGAGTAGCGCTGTTTACGATTTTCTTTGACCAGGCAGTGCTGGTGCGTAAGGGCACGATTTACCGCGTTCCGGAATCCAAGAAATTAGTTGCGATTACTTTTGATGACGGCCCTTCGCCGGTATGGACCCCGCAAATCTTAGATGCACTAAAGAAAGCCAATATCAAGGCTACATTTTTTATGATTGGAGAGCACGTTTTAAAATACCCGGAGATTGCCCGCCGCGTTGCAGCCGAAGGCCATGAAATCGGCAACCATACTTTTGACCACCACGTTTTAATTTACTACAAAATGGATGAACTGGAAAAAGAAGTGAATGAAGGGGAGGCTGTGATCAAGCAGGTAACCGGCGTCACTACCAATTATTTCCGGCCGCCTAAAGCATGGCTGACTAATTCAGAGAAGAAAAAACTAAAGGAAATGGGGTATCAGGTAATCCTCTGGTCGCTAAATTCCAAGGATTGGGTTACTTTTGACGATAAATATATGATCCGTTATCTGGTGCATCACATCCATCCGGGAGACATCATCCTTTTTCACGATGCCGGAGGCGTCTTCAGCACCGAAGGCGGAGACCGGCACGAAACCGTGCTTACGATTACGCGCTTAGCGGAAAAGTTAAGGGATAGAGGGTATGAATTTGTTACTATTTCCGAACTTCTTAAACAGCAGGGGGAGAATTGATGAATAAGCATTTACGCTACTGCCTGATTTTGCTTGGCACTACTTATTTCTTTTTTATGTTCGGAAATTCTATTCTCAGCTTAACTAACCCGGATGAAGTTTTTTATACGCTTACAGCCAAGGAGATGGTGCAACAGCACACCTGGACCGTTCCCTATCTATTCGGCCAGCCGCAGTTTGAAAAACCGATACTTTTGTACTGGTTCATGCGGATTGCATTCTTAATCTTTGGTATAACAGCTTTTGCTGCCAGGTTTATTCCGGCTTTCTTTGGTATGATCGGTGTTTTGGCAGTTTATGCTTTTGGAGTGTTAGGGTTTAAAAATGAGAAGAAGGCTTTTATCTGTGCGCTTACCCTGGCTTCCGGAGGGCTTTATATCGGCCTTGCCAGGACGGTTTTTACGGATATGATTTTTTCTGTTTTTATTTTCTTGTCATTACTGGCATTTTTTTGGGGCTATACCAGAATTAAGCACAGGAACTTTAGCCTTATCCTGGCATTTATTGCCAGCGGCCTGGCTGTATTAAGTAAAGGGCCGTTAGGGTTTTTTATCCCGTTTGCCATAATCACCGCCTTTTTGCTAATACGAAAAGATATTAAATATCTTTTTTGCAAAGGCACGTTCTTTGGGTTTTTGTTGTTTCTTCTGACCTGCCTGCCGTGGTATATCATGATGATTACAAAATACGGCCATAGTTTTACCCACGAATTCTTCTATAATGACCACTACCGCAGGTTAATCGAAGCTGAGCACGCCTTTAACGATACCTGGTATTTTTACCCGATGTCTATCGTCGGATGTTTCTTTCCCTGGAGCGTGTTTTTATTGGCTGCTTTATTTTTGCGGTTCAAGAATTTTAAACTTGAGAGGGAGAAGCCGATTTATCTTTTTAGCCTTAGCTGGATAATAATTACTTTATGCGCGTTTCAGTTCGCGCATTCAAAATTAGTAAGTTACATTTTTCCGCTTTTTGCTGCTTTAGGTATTTTGTCCGGAGACCTGATTTATGATTTGGCGCTTAAAGAGAATAAGGCTAAGTTGTTTAAGGCACTTTCGCTTATTACCTGGTCTATCCTTGCGATTATTCCTTTTGGGCTTATTTTCGCGCTTTTTAAATTTTCCGATTACCTGTCTTCGAAAACTCCGGCATATGCTTTGATTGTTCTGTTTGTGCTTTGGTTGGGATTATTACTTAGGTTTATCCTTAAGGGGAGGTATTTTAAAGCAGTTTACGCGTTTTCCTGTATGGTGCCGATATTCTTTTCTATCATACCGTTTGTAAAAAATGATATGGAGCCATACCTGTCTTCTAAGGTCGCCTGTGAATATCTTATGAAGAATTACCCCGTGGAGAACACGATTTTAACTTCGAAATTTTTTTTAAGGGGCACGCGTTTCTACACTGATCATCCGATTGCCGCTTTTAGCCCTTACGGAAAGAATTATTTTAGCCCGCATCCGATACTTTTTCTTGATACAGATGAAAAGACGCGGGATTTTCTCGATAAACAAAGGACCACTTATTTTATCCTTAACCATAATTCAGTGGATGATTTGGAAAGAGTCGGGAAGGCATATAATTTCAAGGTCACCTTACTTAAAGTAATAGGAAACGAATACTTGATGAGTGCAGAGAAAATAGCGGCTAAAGTAAAATAACTTCCAGGGTATTGAGTTTTTCTTTGGCAAGGCTTAAGAAGGTGCTGCGTTTTAACGAAAATAAGAAGATCCTCGCGTTTTTGACGAGGATTTTTTTGTTTAAGCTTACCCTGCTGATGGCGTATTTGCCGAAATCTTTCCTGCCGCGGTTAATAAACATTATTTCGATTTTTCTTCGGGCAAATTCTGTGTTTATGGAAACTACGTTTTTATCCCCGAATTGCCGGGAAGTTAGCTTCGGCTCTATTACCAGGTTGCCGTATTCGCCCCTGATCCCGAATACCTGGGTTAACAAAGTAAACATGAACCAGCTGGCAGAGCCGGTGAGATAACAATACATTCCGCGGCCTTCCAGGTTAAAATATTCCGGCAGGCAGGGATAGATTTTACTGGTTGAAGAATCAAGCGCCATTTTATAGATCGAATCAAATACTTCGGAGCCTTCTTTGACTAAGCCGCGTTTGTATAGGCCATAGGCAAACATTACGGACATGTGGTTAAAAAATGCGCCGTTTTCCTTATCCCCATAAACAAAAGAGAATGCGCGGCCCAGGTCCAGCTGTTCTTTGCCGAAATCCGTATTTAAAGCAAAACCTTTAAGTGCAGGCGAGCGTAAATGTTTGCAGGCATTTTGGAAGATAGCTGCACATTGGCTTTGAGTAGCTATGCCTGAGATGATTGCAAACACTTGTCCGGTTAAGGCAATCTGTAATTTTTTTCCAAGGTAGCCGTCGATTTTTTGCTTATGGTTATTGTAATAGCTGTTATAAATCCCCGGTTTTATCCATTCGGTTTTTCTGATTTGTTGGGTTAGCCAATCGCCTTTTTTCCTGAGGTCAAAAATTAATTTTGCGGTGGGGATATTAATCGTTTTTCCGCTGATTTCAGGCTCTACAGCCTGAAAATAAGCTTCCAGGCGCTTGATTTTTTCCTGAGCGCTGGAATAATTTGTACTTCTTCCTAAGGCAACATCAAGAAGCAGGGAAAGTTCTTTAAAAATAACGATATTATCTTCCGGCATCCTTTCCAGGATTTGTGCTATGGTAAGTAAGTTTTGCGCATACATTGCGCTAAAAGCCACACTTTCTCCGTAGGTATAAGCCATATCCAGGCCGTCATTCCAATCGGCATTCTCCAAACGGATAAGATTGTGTGGGCCGACATTAAAAAATTGCACCAGATTCTGCACCAGGATATGTTCCAGGACGCTGCCTGAATAGATTATTTTGGCCTTTGTTTTTAGCTGCCTGCCGTATTGGGGTTGCCAGAAATGGTCTTTTTTTCTTCCCCGGGAAAGCTGCGGATCGCGAAAATAGCTTACCTTTTCTAGTAGCAACTTTAGATCTGCGGTTTGGTGCAGGTAAAGGTGCGTTGTTATAAGGGGCCATACGCCGTGATCCATCCAGACCCGGGTAATATTATTCCGGTCGGCAATGAATTCTCCCGGCTTTTGGCCGATAATCGTAGCATTCGAGCCGTCAATCCGGATACCTTTAAAATTATTGATTAACAAATTCCTGGTAGTTTCCGGCTGGGTTAAGATGAGGGAAAGGCAATCTTGCCATAAATCGCGCCAACCGCGGCCGCCTCTGCCGTAATCAAAGTCAGGTAGGAAGGAGCAGCCAAAGACCCTCCTTAAGGTCGGCTGGATTTCTACCCACTTTAGCCAGTTATTAAAGTTAGCATCGCTTGTCCTGACGGAAATTTCATTGGCTTTTGCTGCCCAAAATTTTTTTGTTGCCTCTAGGGATGCCTGGACTTTTTGCGGGGTATTAAATTTATTAAGGATTGTTTTCACGTTATTAAGCTTGGCAATGCCTAAAAGAATAATATAGGCATAAGATTTTCCGGGCAGAAGCGTTTTTTTTGGGAAACGCAGCCCGCCAAAAGCTTCTTTGCCGTTTATACCCCGGGATTTACCCGGCAGTTGGTTTTCAAAAACCGCTTTTGGCGCTTCCAAATCAGTGTCATCAGCGCAAAATGACTCTTGGGTAGGATAAATATATTGTGGGGCAGTAGCTCCTAAAACGAAATAAGAAGTAGAATTTTTTTCATGCCCGGATTCATTAAAGCTAAGCGTAGGAGTTAAGACGACACCGTTCTTATTGATTTGGATGCGGTTTAATAATGAGGTAACATGCCGATGGTCATGCAGATTATTCAGTGAGCGGCCATATATAGGTATGGCGGCAGTGGGAATAAAGTTAATTCTTTTAGCAGAAATATTGGTAATGCGGACTTCCATGATTTCCACCGGTTCGCCGCTTTGCGGGACAAAAGAAGTGATCGCAGCTTTTATGCCTAATTTACGGTTTTCACGGGTAGTTTTTTGCCAGAGTAATCCGCCTTCCAGCCTAAATTTATCATTTTTTTGCAGTTTTAAATCCTTAGAGAAACCGGTAGCTGACCAGATTTTTCCTGCGCCCAGGTAGATCCAGAAATTCCGGCTTAATTTTGAATCAGCCAAGCTGTGCCGGGAAACCGGCTCCAGCAGGAAATTATTTACGCCGGTTTTCGCGTCTCCGTGTAAATCAGGGGAAACGCAGGACATAAATGGAGAATTATTGCAGAGAGGAAAATAAAGCGATTTTAGCTTATCCGCGTTTTCGGAAGTAAATGTACCTTTATCGTCAACGAATTTCCAGGCTGGGTTTTTCATAGAATTTCAATTTATCATAGCAGTATTCATTTTGCAAGATATTTTAAAAAGTGGTATAATCTCAATTCTCTATGGCAAAGATGAAAAAGCTTAAATTCAAAGCAGTAATTTTCGATATGGACGGGGTAATCACCAATACCATGCCGTATCATTTTGACGCCTGGTTGGCTACACTTGCTTCCGTAGGGATTAAAGTTGATTGCTACGAAGTTTATAAGCGGGAAGGCCAGGATGGCTTAAGCACGATCCGAGAGCTCTATCAAAAGCAAAAGCGTAAATTTGATTTACGGCAGGCTTTAGGCTTATTAAGGCAAAAAGAAGAGCTTTTTAAGCGTACCGTAAAAATCAAGTTTATTAAAGGAGCGCGCCCTTTTGTAAGGCTATTGCATAAGCGTAAAATTATTCTGGGATTGGTGACCGGGACTTCGCGCCATGAAGTAGAAAGGATTATGCCCAAAGATCTCCTGAAACTTTTTGCAGTTACGGTTACCGGAGACGAGGTTGGAAAGAGTAAGCCAAACCCCGAGCCGTTTTTAAAGGCAGTAAAGCGGCTTAAGGTGCGCAAAAGCGATTGTGTGGTGATCGAAAACGCGCCTTTTGGGGTTACGGCTGCGAAGAGGGCGGGATTATTTTGTATTGCCATGGAAACTTCTTTACCGAGAAAATACTTGCGCCAGGCAGACTTAATCTGCAAAAATTTTTCCGGATTAAAAAAAGCGTTGAATATATAGGCACCCGAACCTATTGGATGGTTCGGTGTGCATCTCTATGCTAGGAGAAAAAGGATGAAAAAAAGGATCTATTATCATGACACTGATTGCGGCGGAGTGGTTTATTATTCGAATTACCTTAAATACATGGAAGAAGCGCGCACGGAATTCCTGGAAGAAAAAGGCATTTTTATCCTGGAATTGGCAAAACAAGGGGTTTTGTTTGTGGTAGCGCACCAGGAGATTGATTATAAATGCCCGGCTTTTTATGGGGATGTATTGGATGTAGAGACAAAACTGGAAAAAACCGGAGCAGTAAAACTGGAATTCCTGCATGAAGTGAAAAATCAAAAAGGAACGCTCATTTGCGTAGGAAAAGCAATTTTAGTCTGCGTAGGAACAGATATCCGCCCGAGGCCGATTTCCGAAGAAATCCGTAAGAAATTAGGATAAAAATGCCGGAGAATAAAGTAAAATCATTTGTATTTTTTAGCCAAACCGGCTGTTTCTTGCCTTTTTTGATTATCTTTAACCTTTTCTTCGGTTGGTTGTTTCTTAGGCCGTTATACTGGCTGGGATTAGAAGGCGTGTTGATATTGCTGTTTTTGCTTAACGCCGCCATTTTTTCCAGAAAATTAAGCTCACTAACAAAAGATAAGCGCAGGAAAGGGGCAATCGATATAGAAGGAGAAGTCGTAGAGGAAAAAGAAAAGAAACGGGAAAAGTTGAAGTGAAGATATTGACAAGATTTCAATTTTTGTTATAATAATACTTTAAGTTCACGCCTGAAATAATTCACCCCCGACAATCTTTATTATCACCGTTGATAAAAGGTTCGTGGGAATATAAATGATGATGGAAGAGTTTTTAATTTTAAATATAATTTTTATACCTTTAATCGGCGCGCTTGTTTTGCCTTTATTGGCTAGGGTTTCCGCGCGTTTAAGGAATTTTTGCGCCTTTTTCTTCATTGCCGCGCCTTTTATTTTTTCCCTGAAATTAATCCCCTTAGCCCTTGCCGGAAAAGTTATCATTTTCTGTAAGCCTTTGCTTTTTGGGTTTAATTTTACCCTCCAGGCTGACAGCCTGGCAGTATTCATGGCTTGCGTATCCAGCCTGGTCAGTACAGTGATTATTTTCTATTCTTTAGGTTATATCAGCCATTATAAAAACCAGAACGAATACTACAGCATGGTGGTTTTATTCTTAGGAGCGATGATGGGGTTGGTTTTTAGCGCCAACCTGATTTTCCTGTATTTGTTCTGGGAGATTACGGCAATTACCAGCTGGAGGCTGATCGGGTTTTTTCGGCAGGAGAGCGATGTTTTTAAAGCCGATAAATCATTTTTAGTTACGGTTTTCGGCGCTTTACTTATGCTTCTGGGTTTTATTATGCTCGCCCAGCAGGCCAAGTCTTTTGACTTGCCGATCATTAAGTTAGCTTTAACAAATACCCCGGTTTCCAATACCGCATTATTCCTGATCCTTGCCGGGATACTTTCTAAATCCGCGACTTTGCCTTTTCAAACCTGGCTGCCGGATGCAGGTGTTGCGCCTTCTCCGGTAACTGCATTACTGCATGCAGCGGTGCTGGTAAAGATCGGCGTATATGTTTTTGCCAGGCTGTTCGGCGCTACTTTAGTTTTGCCGCAGGTTTTACATCTTTGGGTGCCGGTAATTGCCGTGGCAAGCGCGATTGTTTCTGCGGGTGCGGCTTTAATCGAAACCAACCTAAAGAGAATTATCGCCTATTCAACGATTAGCCAGATCGGCTTTATCTTTTTTGGCCTGGCTGTGGGAAACGAAACGGCTATTACCGGAGCTTTGCTTTACATTTTAATGCATGGTATAGCTAAAGCCGGCTTGTTTCTTTGCGCCGGTATTGTTGAGCAAAATGCCAAAACCAAGGATATCACTCAGCTGGGCGGTTTAATTAAAACTATGCCGGTTACTGCTCTTGCTTTTCTGGCTTGCGCTTTTTCCGTAATGGGGATCCCGCCTTTTGGCGGATTTTTTAGTAAATACCTGGTTTTTAGCGGAGCAATCCAGTCAGGCCAACTTTGGGTAACTGCCGCATTTTTTGTTGGCGCCATTCTTACTATACTTTACTTATTCCGGGTTTTTAATATGGTATTTTTAGGCGAGCTAAAAGTAAGCACAGCAAAAGAAGGCAGCTTTACTATGGTTTCTAGCGTAGCATTATTGGGATTCTTGTCATTGATCAGCGGGATCCTGGTCTGGTATCCGTTATTTTTTGCCAGGTTCAGCGCTTTAGAAATGTTGGGATTTGTCAGATGAACACAAATAATATTTTCTTACCTATAATTATTCCCTTAATCGGCGCACTTTGCGCTTTGGTTTCTTTTAAGAAGCTGCGTTTTTTGCTGGAAAGCAGCGCTTTTGTAATTGCCGCAGTTAATTTGATTTTAGCAGTAATACTTTTTAAAGAAAACATTTCTCTGAATATCCCCTGGGTATTAGGTTTGGAATTTTCTTTGCGCCTCTACCACTTTAGCGCTTTTATCCTCTTAAGCGTTGCGGGTTTTGGATTTTTGGTTACTTTGTATTCGCTGCGTTTTTTACGCGGGAAAGAATACGCTAACCAATTCTACGGTTACTTATTTCTTACCTTAAGCTTGGCTAATGGCGCGGTATTGGCAAATAACCTGATCCTTATGCTTTTCTTCTGGGAAGGGTTATTGCTTACCCTTTTTGGCATGATTGCTATCGGCAACAAAAATGCCTTTCAAACCGCTACAAAGGCGTTTATCATCGTAGGAATTTCTGACCTGGCGTTAATGTTGGGAATTGCTTTAACCGCATACTTAGCAGGGACTGCCAGGATTTCCAATATTCACCTACCGTTAGATACTTTAGGCAGCATTGCTTTTATATTGATGGCTATCGGCGCAATTTCCAAGGCCGGCTCTATGCCTTTTCACAGTTGGATACCGGATGCGGCTCTCGACGCACCGCTTCCCTTCATGGCGCTCCTCCCGGCTTCCTTGGAAAAATTACTGGGGATTTATTTATTAGCCAGGATTACGTTGGACATGTTCATCTTAACCACTCATTCTGCGATGAGTACTCTTTTGATGGCTATAGGCGCAATTACGATCATTCTGGCAGTAATGATGGCGTTGATCCAGAAAGATTATAAAAGGCTATTATCTTATCATGCGATCAGCCAGGTTGGGTACATGATCTTGGGTATCGGTACTGCTGTCCCTGTAGGGATTGTCGGCGGTTTATTCCATATGGTCAACAATGCGCTTTATAAGAGCTGTTTGTTTCTTACCGGAGGCGCGGTAGAAAAACAAGCAGGGACTACCAGCCTGGAAAAATTAGGCGGGTTAGGCAGAAATATGCCGGTTACCTTTATTTGCTACCTGATTACTGCTGCGGCGATTTCTGGCGTGCCGCCTTTTAACGGATTTTTCTCCAAGGAATTGATTTATGACGGGGCATTGGAAAGAGGGAAGATTTTTTATCTGGCAGCAATAGTGGGGTCATTTTTAACTGCCGCTTCTTTTTTAAAGTTAGGGCATGCGGCTTTTCTGGGTAAGCGAAGCGAGGAGAATAAAAATATCCGGGAAGTGCCGCTTTCCATGCTCATTCCGATGATAGTAATTGCCGCAACTTGCGTAATCTTCGGAGTTTTTAATGCATTGCCGATTAAATATCTGATCCAGCCTGTGTTGGGAGAAGGCCTTTTAGAAGGCCATAACTTTAGCGGCTTCCCCACAAATATGTTTTTAGTAGCGGTTACGGTAATTGTTTTGATTGCTGCGTTTTTAAACCACTTGTTCGGAGTGAAGAAATCAGGAAGCGGCTTGCATGCTTCGGATCATATCCGCAATGCCCCGGTACTTGTTAAAATTTATGATTTAGCGCTCAAGCGTTTTTTCGACCCCTACGAATGGGGCTTGAAATTTTCCCGGCTTTTGGCTGATATCAGCTGGGCAGTTGACCGGAGTATCGATTGGATTTATGATAAATTTAGCGTTAATTTAACCTATAGCTTAAGCCGGCAAATCAGTGCTTTGCAGAGCGGCAATTATTCCTTGTATGTGGTTTGGTCGCTTGTCGGAGCAATGCTGGTATTCGTACTATTTTTTATAAAATGATGCATACCTTAGTTTTATTCCCATTTTTCGCGCTGATCATCTTGAACCTGCCGTTACGGGTAATTTTCCGAAGGCTATCGTTCTGGGTAGTTTTTGCGTTAAGCCTAATCCAGATTTTCCTGGTTTTTTTCCCGCAGAACGCTTTCTGGGGTACGCATTTTAATTTCTTAAATACTTTCTTCAGGTTTAATCTTTCGGCTGATGGCTTAAGCATGGTGATGCTTTTATCAATCGGGATTGTAACTTTGACGGCTTTGCTGGTAGCCAGGCAAATGATTACTGATTCAGACCGCATGGCTTTATTTTGCAGCTTGCTTTTAATTGCCATGGCAGGGATGAACGGGGCGGTTTTAGTAAGGGATATCTTTTCCCTTTATGTCTTCCTGGAAATTACGGCAGTTGCTTCTTACATTATGATTGCCTTCGATAAAAATATCTTCAGTTTCGAGGGCGCGTTTAAATACCTGGTGCTTTCTGCGGTTGCTACGGCGATGATGATTACGGCAATTGCTTTGGTGATTTTGTTCTCTGGCAGCACAGAATTTTATCTGATTAATTACGCAATCAGGGCTTCTGCGCATACCTCTTTAATAGTTTTATCCTTGGGGTTATTCCTCTGCGGTTTCTTTATTAAAGCAGGATTAATCCCTTTTCATAGCTGGCTGCCGGATGCTTATTCTAGCGCGCCGGCTCCGGTTTCGATATTTTTAGCCGGGATTGTTACCAAAACCACCGGCGTTTATACCTTGATCAGGATTTTTATCAGCATTTTCGGTTTTAACGGCCAATCGCAGCGCATCCTTTTATTGGCAGGAATAATTTCTGTGGTTATCGGCGCAATTGCCGCAATTACCCAGAAAGATTTTAAGCGCATGCTGGCGTATTCCAGCATCAGCCAGGTGGGCTACATTATCCTGGGGTTGGGTTGCGCTTCCAGCTTAGGGATTGCCGGAGCGATCCTGCATATTTTTAACCACTCGGTTTTTAAATCGCTTTTATTCGTAAACAGCGCGGCAGTGGAAACTCAAACCGGAAAAACTAATATGGATGAGATTTCCGGCTTAGGAGAAAAGATGCCGGTTACTGCAGTGACTTCTACTTTAGGGGCTTTGTCCTGTGCCGGTATTCCGCCTTTAGCAGGCTTCTGGAGTAAATTATTGATTATCCTGGCGCTCTGGGTAGGGGGGTTACATGTTTATGCGGTAGTTGCAATTTTAAGCAGTGTTTTAACCCTGGCATATTTGTTGTCTATACAGAGAAAACTCTTTTTTATTAAGGGAAATAGCGAAGAGAATAGCCAAATCAAAGAAGCAGGGTTTGGTATTAGTCTTGCTTCGACTTTACTGGCTTTTATTTCTTTGGCAACAGGGGTATTTTTCCCTTTTATCATCAATAGCTTTATTGTACCCTTCGGAAAAATCTTCGGGAGGTTTTAGTTGAATTTACACCTGGTTATTTTAATTGCTTTAATTTTTGCTGCACTTTGGACAGTAATGACGCGCAGCCTTATCCGTTCGGCAATCGGCCTGGCTTTAACCAGCGCTATATTAACGATAGTGATGTTTGCCTTAAATGCCCCTTTGGCCGCGGTTTTTGAACTCTCCGTCTGCGCAGGCTTGATTTCGGTATTATTTGTCAGCACCATTAGCCTCACGCATCCTTTGAGCAGGCAGGAAATTTTGCAGCACATGAAGGATAGGTTGACGCGTTTCTGGTATTTGCCGATTCTTGTTGCGGTTTGCGCAATAATTTTAAGCGCTTTGGATATCAAGTTTAGCTTGAAGCTGCCTGCGCATGAAACCGAGAACGATGTACGCGTAGTGCTGTGGAATCTGAGGCAATTCGATATTTTAGGCCAGATTATTGTGCTGCTTAGCGGTGTTTTTGGAGTAGTGATTTTATTCCGGGAGAAAAATAAAAAATGAACATCCAGGTATTAGCTGACCTTTGGCCGTTTATGGTTTGTGTGATCACCCTTTTTGTAATCGGGTTTTACTGCCTGATTGTCACTTTGAATTTGATCCGGGCTTTGATCGGGATAGAAATTTTGATTAAGGCAATCACGCTTTTGATTATTGTCGTTGGGTATGTTTCCGGCCATAGCGCATTGACCCAGAGTTTGGTGATTACGATGATCGTTATCGAAGCGGTAATTATTACGATTGCCGTTGGTTTAGTGGTGGGTATATACCGTAAAACCGGTTCCCTGGATTCCCGGAACATTCGCAACCTAAAAGGATGATTTTATGGATAAGTGGTTGATTCAGCCTCCGGTAGTATTTATCTTGATTCTGGTAGTAGCGTGTATTTTTAGCGCTTGTTTTTCGCGCTTGGCGTTTCGGGTTAAGAAAAAACCGGACGGCTCAGAAAAACCTTATGCCTGCGGCGAGGGTAATTACGATAACCTGGCGCAGCCGGATTACAGCAACTTTTTCCCGTATGCTTTTTTCTTTACTTTGGCGCACGTAGCTACTTTGATCATTACTACCGTGCCTCCGGTAACTCTCAAGACTTTTGTGATGGCAGGGCTTTATTTAACCGGTGTGGCAGTAGGTTTAATCGTTTTGTTCAGGAGATAATTTTATGGGTGTTGTTACTAAAGCGGTAAATTGGGCAAGGATTAAATCACCGTGGATATTGCATTTTAATACCGGCGCATGCAATGCCTGCGATATAGAGATTATTGCTACTTTAACCCCGCGCTATGACCTGGAGCGTTTTGGCGTGCAGTTAAAAGGCACTCCGCGCCATGCCGATGTCCTGGTTTGTTCCGGCCCGGTAACCAGGCAGATTAAAGACCGCTTGGTGCGCATCTATGAACAGATGCCTGAGCCAAAGTTTGTAGTGGCAGTAGGCACTTGTGCCTGCAGCGGCGGAGTTTTTCAGGATTGCTATAATGTAATGAGCGGGATCAATGCGGTAATACCGGTTTCTTTGTTTATTCCCGGCTGCCCTGCCAGCCCTAAGGCAATTATCGACGGAGTGGTAAAATTATTACAGAGCCTGGAAGAAAGCGAGGCGAAAAAATGAGCTTTGAAGAAGATATCAAACAGTCTTTGATCAAGAAATTTAATTATCTTGAGCCTGTAATCCGTATTCAGCGCGCGCGCAGGATTTTTTTAGAAGTTACTCCAGAAAATTTTCATCCGGTTTTCGAATATATTGCCAAGGATTTAAAATTTTCACACCTTTGTACGATTACCGGCCTGGATGAAAATGAGAAGTTAAGTTTTATTTACCATTTAGTGCAGGACCCTGGGATCATGATTAATTTAAAAACCAGTGTGCCTAAGGAAAATCCGGTGATTAAAAGTATTATCGAAATTTTTCCCGGGGCAGAAATTTACGAAAGGGAATTAGTGGACCTTTTTGGCGCTAAAGTCGAAGGATTGCCGGAAGGCAACCGCTATCCTTTGACCGATGATTGGCCAAAGGGCGAGTTTCCTTTGCGTAAGGACTGGAGGAAAAAAAATGCATAATTCCGAAGAATTCAAGATTCCTATCGGGCCGCAGCATCCGGCTTTAAAAGAACCGGAAAGTTTTAGCGTGGCCTTAAAAGGAGAAAAAATCCTGGGGATAGAGATCAGGCTTGGGTATAACCATCGCGGAATCGAAAAAGCTGCAGAAGAGAGGACTTATATCCAGGATATTTATTTGATCGAACGTATCTGCGGGATCTGTTCGCATTCGCATTCTACGGCTTTTGTCCAGGCAGTCGAAGAAATTGCCGGCCTGGAATTGCCCAAGCGCGCACTTTACATCCGTACTTTAATCGGGGAACTGGAGCGCGTACACAGTCATTTATTGTGGTTGGGTGTTGCCGGCCATGAAATCGGCTTTGATACGCTTTTAATGTATACCTGGCGCGACAGGGAAATTGTCATGGATATCCTAGCACTTTTAACGGGAAACCGTGTCAATTACGGGATCAATACTATCGGTGGAGTAAGGCGCGATATTTCCAAAGAGCAAGCAGAGGAAGTGCTTAAGGCCATGGATACGCTGGAAGAACGCACGAAATATTATATTGAGCTTGGGCTTTCAGAAACTACCCTGGTGAAACGGCTCTCCGGAGTAGGGGTATTAACTTATGATGATGCGCTGCGGCTGGATGCTGTGGGCCCGACTGCGCGCGCTTCCGGTGTAAAACGCGATGTAAGAAAAGATGATCCGTATGCTGCTTACGGGGAAATGGATTTCAAAGTAATTACCGAAAAAAACTGCGATGTTTACGGCAGGACTTTGGTGCGTTTAAAAGAATTGATGGAAGCTTATCAGATTATCCGCCAGTGCATTAAGAATCTGCCCGAAGGCCCGGTAACTATCAAGGCCCCGCGTAAAATCCCCGCAGGAGAGGCTTTAAGCCGTTATGAGGCCCCGCGCGGAGAAGACGTGCATTATGTCAAAGCTAATGGCACGGAAAAACCGGAACGTGTAAAAGTGAGGGCACCCACCTTAGCCAATGTCCAGGCAGTCAAACAAATGCTTAAGGATAGGTTTTTGGCAGATATGCCGATAGTGATTGCGGCAATCGACCCTTGTTTTTCCTGCACTGACCGCCTGGTTTCTTTAAGGCAGGTTGACAGTAAAGATAAGAAGACGATGAACTGGCAAACTTTGCGCGAATACAGTATTGATTGGCATCGGAAGCAAGGCATAGATTTTAAAAAATTAAACCAAAAATTAAAAACGAATGTTTAAAGACTTATTTCAGATTTTAATTTTCCCCGGGTTGACTTTCCTGGTAATTTTTAGCTTGTTCGCCGAGTATTTCGACCGTAAGCTTTATGCCAGGCTGCAGAATCGTGTCGGCCCGCCCTGGTTTCAGCCGTTTGCGGATATCTTAAAGCTTTTGGCAAAAGAGGAATTGATTCCTTGCGAAGCCAATCCCCGGATGTTCAAGCTCGCTCCGCTTTTTGCCTTTACTGCGGCAATTACGGCGTTTTTGTATATTCCATTGTGGCAAATTAAAACCTTGTTTTCTTTTAACGGCGATGTGCTGGTAGTGCTTTATCTTTTGACTATTCCCACGCTTTCATTTTTTATCGGCGGCTGGTATTCTACTTCGCTTTTTGCCAGGATCGGGTCAGTGCGTTCCATGACCCAGCTTTTTGCGTATGAAGTACCTTTATTCATGGGAATATTGTCTTCTGCGCTTTTGGCAAATACCTGGAATCTCAAAGAAATTGCCTTGTTTTATTCGGCGCACCCTTGGTTTTGGTTGTTTAACTTGCCCGGCTTTTGTATTGCTTTAATTGCTTTATTGGGAAAATTGGAAAAGGTGCCTTTCGATATTCCCGAGGCGGAAACCGAGATTGTAGCGGGAAGTTTTACCGAATACAGCGGAAAATTATTTGCATTTTTGAAACTTACCCTGGATATCGAAATGGTAGTAGGGGCAGCACTTTTAGCAGCGGTATTTTTTCCTTTTGGCCTGCAGATGAATCCTTTCGCAGGGTTTGTTTTATTTTTATTAAAAATTATTTTTATTGTTTTCCTGCTTTCGCTTTTACGCACTGTAATGGCGCGCTTAAGGATTGACCAGATGATCGATTTTTGCTGGAAATACCTTGTGCCTTTGGCATTTGTGCAGATTTTGCTGAATTTGGCGGTAAAGGGGGTAATTTTAAAATGAGGCCGGGAAAGATGATCAGGGAAGTTTTGCGTTCGATTTTCAAAAAACCGGCGACTAACCTTTATCCTGCGCAAAAACTGGTAATGCCGGAAAAATTCCGCGGAAAATTAAAATTCAATCCGGTAAAATGCATTGGCTGTAAAATGTGCATGCGCGACTGCCCCACAGGCGCTATTACTATCAATAAGGTAGGAGAGAAGAAATTCGAAGCAGTAATCGATTTGGGCAAATGTATTTATTGCGCGCAATGCGTGGATTCATGCTTAAAAAAAGCCTTGGAAGCTACCCGGGAAGTCGAGCTTGCCCAACAGGATATTAAAAAATTAAAGGTTACCTACAGTGATGAATCTGGAAACGAGCCTCCGAAAGAGGCTTAAGGCTGCAAAAAAAATCGCTGTGCTCGGCGTGGGAAGCGAATTAAAAGGCGACGATGCCGCCGGTATGATTGTCGCGCAACAGATTAAAAAAAAGAAAAACGTAAAGGTTTTTTTGGGTTCGAGCGCTCCGGAAAATATTACCGGAGAGATCAAGAAATTTTCTCCCAGCCATCTTTTGATTATCGATAGCGCCATAATGCAGGAAAAAGAAGGCGCGATTAAAATTTTTCCCGCGCAAGATATCGCAGGGATTTCTTTTTCTACTCATCGCATGCCGATTCGTATCTTGGCGGATTATCTGGCTGCTAGTATTGGCTGCGACGTTACTTTTATCGGCATCCAGCCGCAACAAACGGAATTTTTAAGCCCGCCAGGGGAGGCCGTAGCAAAATCAATTAAGCGGCTTTCCGGAATCCTGACGGATATTCTAGAGGAGGGGGCATAATGTCTATCTGGCAATTGGTGCGTACCGGCGGATTTACCATGGTTATCCTGCTTCTTTGCTCAGTAGTGTCCCTGGCGATTATTATTGAGAGATGTATCTATTATCACCGCAGGTCCAGGATCAAGAGGGTGGAATTTTTACGGGATATCCGGCAGGAATTGGAAAAAGGGAACATGAAGAAGGCAATCGAAATCTGCAAGAATACCGATGCGCCTTTTGCAAGTGTGGTAAATTCCGGATTGAATTTATCCGGACATAGCGAGGTCGTAATTTCCAATACCATGGAAAGAGAAGTAGCGATTCAGACCGTAAAATTAGAGCGCCTGACCAGCGTTGTCGGCACTATCGGAAGTACGGCAGTCTATATCGGGCTTTTTGGCACGGTGTTGGGGATTGTGCGCGCCTTCCGTGACATTTCGCTTACCGGCGCCGGTGGAATCAGCGTAGTAATCAGCGGTATTTCCGAAGCATTGGCTTGTACTGCTGCGGGTTTAA
Source organism: Candidatus Omnitrophota bacterium (assembly GCA_028717885.1). Taxonomy (GTDB): domain Bacteria; phylum Omnitrophota; class Gorgyraeia; order Gygaellales; family Profunditerraquicolaceae; genus JAQUMX01. The sequence continues at coordinate 4,008 of JAQUMX010000024.1, read as the reverse complement.
GTGTGGCGGTTCCCGCGGTAATAGCCTACAATTACTTTATTAAAAAGGTGGATAATTTTATTACCGATATGGAATTAGCTGCTTCGGAAATCCTTGACCTTATTACTGTCAGGCAAAAATGAAATCCCTTAGGGCAAGAAAGCAGACGTTAATTGCGGAAATTAACATAACGCCTTTTACCGACGTAATCCTGGTACTGTTGATTATCTTTATGATTACGACGCCTTTGATCATGCAATCAAGTATTAAGGTAAATGCGCCAAAAGCGGTGAATGCTAAGCCATTAAAGGCAGCGAAATCCCAGGCCACTATCACTGTGAACGCGGAAAATCTGGTATACCTGGATGATAAGTTGGTGACAAAGAAGGAACTGCGGGAAAGAATCGCGCAGCTACATAATGATAACCCTGACCTGGAGGTGGTTTTATTTGCCGATAATATGGTCAGGTTTAAAGATATTGTTGCGGTATTGGATGCGGTAAATGATTTGGGGATAAAGAATTTAAATATTGCTTCGGGGACGGAATAATAAGAAGACACCCAGACATATCGGATTGTCTGGTGTCCATTCGTATGGAAAGGAGTAGTAGGAAAGATGTTAGGATTGATGCATGCAACATTATTTGAAACTATTGCTATCTGGAGCGTGCTTGGCATTGCTTTTGCGGGGTTAGGATATGCTCTAATGCTTAGGGCGCAGATTATGCGTAAAGATAAAGGTACCCCAAAGATGCAAGAGGTTTGGCAGGCAATTAAACTAGGCGCGGATGCGTACTTGGGCCGCCAGTTAAGAACTATTTTACCCTTGATCATGGTTTTGACTTTGGTGCTTTTCTTTAGCGTTTATGTTATTCCTCCCAGCCAGGAGGCTTTGGAGCGTTTTAGTAAATTAAGCCCAGATATGGTGCGCTTAATCGTCGGTATTGGCCGCGCCTTGGCATTTGTAATGGGCGCTTTCTTTTCTTTAACCGTAGGCCAGTTCGGGATGCGTATGGCAGTGGAAGGCAATGTGAGAGTGGCTTCTGCTGCGCGTACCAGTTTTTCCGAATCTTTAAAGATTGCATACCGCACCGGCACGATTACCGGTATGCTTACTGACGGCTTAGGGCTATTAGGCGGTACCGTTATTTTTATTATTTTTGGAGTGGCTTCTCCGGATGTGTTGTTGGGTTTTGGTTTTGGCGGCACGCTCCTGGCATTATTCATGCGCGTGGGCGGCGGCATTTATACCAAGGCTGCTGACGTAGGCGCTGACCTGGTCGGTAAAGTTGAAAAAAATATTCCTGAAGATGACCCGCGTAATGCGGCAGTAGTTGCTGATTTGGTAGGGGATAATGTCGGCGATTGCGCCGGAATGGCCGCGGATATTTTCGAGTCTTATGAAGTAACGATTGTCTCGGGGTTGATCCTGGGTTTAGCGCTTGTGGGGATTACCCATGAATTAAAATGGATTATTTTTCCGCTGCTGGTGCGCGGAATCGGCGTGCTTTCTTCTATCGTAGGAACCTACCTGGTAAAGGGCGATGATAAGAAAGAAGGTAAGCATCAGGATGCTTTTCATAGCATTAACCGCGGATTTTTTGCTTCTGCGGGAATTTCGGTAATTGCCTTCGCGTTTTTAGCGCATTTTTATATGCACGAATGGCGGGCATTTTTCTCGGTGGCAGTCGGTATCCTTCTGGCAATCGCCATCGACGAAGTCACCAAGTATTTCACTCATACTACTCATGCGCCGGTAAAGGAAATTGCGCAGTCCTCGAATACGGGCGCTGCGACATTGATCTTACGCGGGCTTTCCATGGGGTTTGAATCTTCTGCCTGGCAGTTTATTGTGATTGCTTTGACTATTTTAGCGGCAATCGTGATTTACTGGGGTTGGCCAGTAGTATTCGTGCTTTACGGTGTTGCTATGACCGGCATCGGGATGTTGACTTTAACCGGTAACAACGTAGCAATGGATTCTTTTGGGCCGATTGCAGATAATGCCAATGGTATCGGCGAAATGGCACACTTGGAACCGAAAGCGCGCCAGATCATGGCTGACCTGGATGCAGTAGGAAATACAACTAAGGCAATTACCAAAGGTGTGGCAATCGGTTCGGCGGTTATCGCTGCAGTATCTTTGTTCGGTTCATTTTTAACCGATGTCTCGCGCGTGCAGCTGCAGATGGGCATGCCGCAGTTACATACTTTAATGACTACGGGTATCCGCGTTTCCGAGCCGGTAGTTTTTATCGGCTTGTTGATCGGCGGAGCAATTCCCTGTTTGTTTTCGTCTTTGACGATTAATTCCGTGGCAAAGGCTGCGGCATTGATCGTAGAAGAGGTACGCAGGCAATTCCATATTCCGGGATTGATGGAAGGTAAAGTCAAGCCGGATTATAAAAAAGCAGTAGATATCTGCACGGTTTCCGCGCAGAAAGAATTGGTTGGTTTGGCGTTGATTGCAGTCTTAAGCCCGATTCTGATTGGTATGGTTTTAAGGATTGAGGCGTTGGGCGGTTTTCTGGCAGGCATAATTCTTGCCGGCCAACTGCTGGCGGTATTTATGGCTACAGCAGGCGGGGCTTGGGATAATGCTAAGAAGACTATTGAAGACGGGCTCTACGGCGGAAAAGGCTCGGATGCACATAAAGCTTCCGTAGTCGGGGATACCGTAGGAGATCCTTTAAAGGATACTGCCGGCCCGGCATTAAACCCGATGATTAAGGTTATTAACCTGGTTTCGCTTTTGGCTGCGCCGATTTTGATTCATTACCGCCGCACTGACCCGCGGGTCGTGATTGCGGTATTAATTTGTGTGGCTTTTATTGTTGGCGCAATTCTTTATTCAAAACATGGCTGTATAAGTTTTAAGCACTGCAAGACCAAAAAAGGCTAGTAATTTTTAAGCTTATTTTGTGATTTAAAAGGCGTTTCCTCTGGCCAAAGGAAACGCCTTTTTATTCTGCCCAGCCCAAATCTTAAGCTTTTTTAGAAGATTTTATTTATTTTTCTCCCGAAAATGATAGAATAAAGTTGTGATGAGCGATCTGGAGTTTGTCCAGAGATGCGTTACAGGGGACAGCCTTGCTTGGGACGAATTTTTACGCCGATATTCCCGCCTGATCTATAACTATATTTTCCAGATCCTGAATTCTTCGATCGCTAACTCCTCAAAAACAGAACTCAGCGCAGAAATTTTTCAGGAAATATTCCTTTTATTAACCAAAGACAATTACCGGAAATTAAAGACCTTTCAGGCGCGAAACGGCTGTAGCTTTGCCAGTTGGCTGCGCCAGGTAGTGCTGAATTACACAATCGGTTACCTGCGCCGGCAAAAAATCTTTTTTTCCCTGGAAGAAGCTGACGAAGAAGGTTTTTCTTTGCAGGATGTGCTTGCGGATAACAGGATTTGCGTACGGGAGGGGTTAACTCAGGAAGAGATTTTTAGTGCCCTTTCCGGATGTATCGAAAAATTAAATAAGGAAGAGCAATTATTTTTGGAAATGTACCTTAAGAAAAGGATGAGCCCTGATGAATTGGGCAAGCTATTTAAGGTCAAGCGCGGGGCAATTGATATGCGTAAATTGCGCATTATTGAAAACCTTAAGGAATGTTTTCGCAGGCAAGGTTTTATGTGAGATTTTGTCAACAATAGCGTCTATTATTATAGGGGATGGATACGATGCAGGAAAAATTAGAGTGGTTAGTAAAACAAGCCTTTAATAAGTGGAAATCCGGATTGCCACAGGCAGAAGAAAAGCATCCTAATGAAGAAGATTTAGCGTGTTTTTTGGAAGGCAAGCTGGATAACGCCGCACGGGACAGTTTGATCGGCCATTTTTTAAGCTGTGAGTCTTGTGCAGAAGCGCTGGCTATGCAACTAAAGCTGCAGGAGAGTAGCGCAGAAGATATTCCGGAGGATCTCTTAGCGAAAGTGAAAAAATTGCTCCCGACGGAAGGAAAGGCGCAATTATTGGAAATATCGTTTAGGCTAAAGCAGGGCATTTTCGAGTTATTACATAC
>JAQUMX010000023.1 GCA_028717885.1 Candidatus Omnitrophota bacterium | reverse complement strand
GGGTGAATGAATTTACCAAATTCGACCGGAAGAATTATTTTTATCCTGACCTGCCGAAAAATTATCAGATCTCCCAGTTTGACTTACCGGTGTGCTTAGACGGCTTTCTGGATATTGAAGTTGACGGTAAAATCAAACGCATCAATATTAAGAGAGTGCATTTGGAAGAAGATGCGGGAAAATTAATCCATAAGGAAAATAAGAGCCTGGTAGATTTTAACCGTTGCGGCACTCCTTTATTGGAAATCGTTTCGCAGCCGGATATGAATTCTGCGCAGGAAGCTTATGAATATTTAACGCTTTTAAAGAGTACTTTGGAATATTTGAATATCTCCGACTGTGATATGGAGAAAGGGTCTTTGCGCTGCGATGCGAATATTTCCATCCGGGAAAAAGGGCAGTCCGGGTTAGGCACAAAAACCGAATTAAAGAATATGAATTCTTTTAAAGGAGTGAAAGACGCCCTTGAGTATGAGATCAAACGCCAGGCCGAGGCAGTTGAAAACGGAGAAAAAATTATCCAGGATACCCGTTTGTGGGATGTAGATAAGGGCAAGACTTTTTCTATGCGCAGCAAAGAAGAAGCTAAGGATTACCGTTATTTCCCCGAGCCCGACCTGCCGCCTTTTATTATCAGCAAAGAAAAGGAAGCAGAAATTAAAAAGACTATTCCGGAATTACCGCGCGATAAACTTGCCAGGTTTATGCGCGATTACAGCTTATCGGCGTATGATGCAAAAATTTTGGTAGATACGAGAGAAGTAGCGGATTTTGCCGAAGAGTGTTTAAAATCTTTTAACAAGCCGGATAAAAAAATCATGGCTAATTGGTTGATCGGGCCGCTTAGTTCTATTGCCGCTGAAAATAAATGCAGTATCGCTGAAGTGAAAATTCCCGGAGGGATAGCGGGCTTAAATGATTTAATTAGCCGTGTAATTGACGGCAGTATTTCTAACCTGGCGGGAAAAACTGTTTTAGGAGAGATGGTAGCAACCGGTAAAAATGCCGAAGTAGTTATCAAGGAAAAAAACTTGGCACAAATTTCCGATACTGCCAGCTTAGAGGATATCGCCGGACAGGTAATCGGCGAAAATGCCAAGTCGGCGGCAGATTATAAATCCGGCAAAGCCGGAGCAATCATGTTTTTAGTCGGGCAAGTGATGAAAAAGAGCGGTGGCAAGGCAAATCCAAAAGTAGTACAGGAGATTTTAAAACGGAGGCTGGATAATGCTTAAGAAACTTTTTGTAGGGTCAATCGTCTTCATCTCTATTTTTACGCTAACTTCTTTGGCAATCTCTGAGCTGGATAAGAAAAACAAGGACGACCTTTACCGGCAGATCGAATTATTTTCATCGTCCCTGGCAATCATCCAGTCCGAATATGTGGATGAAGTTAAGCCCAAGGACTTGATCTACGGAGCTTTAAAGGGGATGCTTGCTTCTTTAGACCCGCACAGCCAGTTTATGGATCCCGATACTTATAATGAATTGAAAGTGGATACGGAAGGAAAATTCGGCGGGTTAGGAATCGAAATCACGGTTAAAGACAGTTTGCTCACCGTAGTTACTCCGATCGAAGATACCCCTGCGTGGAAAGCCGGGATCAAAGCCGGAGACCGGATTGTGAAGATTAATAATGAATTAACGCGTGATATCACGCTTACCGATGCAGTAAAGAAACTGCGCGGCAAAGCAGGAGAAGCGGTAGATTTAACTATTCTGCGCGATTCGGAAAAGAAGCTGATGGATTTCAAGGTGGTGCGGGATATTATTAAAATACAGGATATTAAAGATGCAAAGATTTTAGAGGACGGCATCGGATATGTCCGTTTGGTTGAATTCAGGGAAAATACCGCCCGGGATTTTGACAACACTTACGCAAATTTAAAGAAAAAAGGCATGACTGCCTTTATCCTGGATTTACGTAATGACCCCGGCGGATTATTGGATAATGCGGTAAAGGTAGCGGAAGTCTTTATCGAGAAGGGTAAGTTGATTGTTTACACCAAAGGCAGGGATGCAACGCAAAACCTGGAGCTTTTTTCGCATGCCGACCAGGCCGACCTTGATACGCCGATGGTAGTTTTGATTAATGAAGGTTCTGCTTCCGGCAGCGAAATCGTGGCGGCTGCGCTGCAGGATTATAAGCGGGCAATTATCGTGGGGAAAAAATCTTTCGGTAAGGGCTCGGTGCAGACCGTGATTCCTTTAAGCGATGGTTCAGCTCTGCGGCTGACTACCAGCAAATATTTTACTCCTTTAGGCAGGGTAATCCATGAAAAAGGAGTGGTGCCGGATATCGTGGTTGAGAATGAAAAAGAACAGCAGGAAAATAGCGAAGAGAAACTAGAAAAGCCGCAAGATATTTTTATGCAGATCGAGAAAAAGGAAAATCAGGAAAAGGCGGTTGAGGCAAGCCCTGATTATAAGAATGACCGTCAGTTAATGAGCGCAATCGATGCTTTAAAAGCGGTAATGGTTTATAAGATCGGGAAGAAATGAACGAGAAGTATCGGACAACAGTTGCCTTTTTATTATTTTGCTTGCTGATTTTTGCTGCTTTTATGATTGTCAGTAAGCCGGAGAAAAAAGAAGTTAAGAAACCGTTAGTTGTCCCTACGCAGAAAATAAAAGGCAAAATTGCTATTGTCCTGGATGACTGGGGGTATAATTTAAACAACCTGCCGATTGTTCAGCAAATCAGGTACCCTTTGACCGCTTCGGTGCTGCCGCATTTAGCTTATTCGCGGGCGGTTTCTGCCAACTTGCACAGGTCAGGTTTTGAAATTATCCTGCATCTGCCGATGGAACCGCACGAAAAATTTAACCTGGAAAAAAATACCATCCTTACATCTTTTACTCCTCAGCAAATCAGGGATACGATGAGTGAGGATTTGGCATCCATTGATTATTGCGCCGGTATCTCTAATCATATGGGCTCTAAAGCTACGGAAGACGCGCGTACTATGCAGGCGGTTTTGCAGGAAATAAAAAAGCGGCAATTATTTTTTCTGGATAGTTTGGTATCCTCAAAAAGTGTTTGTGCACAATTAGCTGTCCAGGACAAGGTAAGGTTTGCCAAGAGGGATATTTTTCTTGATAACCAGGAAGACCGTGCTTATATTAAGGGCCAGCTGATTAAATTAAGGGATAAGGCCAGGGAACAGGGTTCGGCAATCGGCATTGGCCATGACCGTAAAGCCACACTTTTAGTATTAAAAGAGATGATGCCGGAGTTAGAGAGCCAGGGATATAGGTTCGTTTATTTATCGGATTTGGTAAAATGATGAATGTTTTAGGCATTGAAACATCCTGTGATGAAACTTCCGCGGCTGTAGTAAGAAGCGGTAAAGAGGTGCTTTCTTGCGAAACCAGCTCCAGCCTGAGATTCCATAGCAGATACGGAGGGATAGTCCCGGAGATTGCTTCGCGTAAGCAGCTGGAAACTATCAGCGCTGTGGTGGATTCGGCGATTAAAGATTCAGGATTAAAATTAAAGCAGCTTGATGCAATTGCTGTTACGGATCAGCCTGGTTTACTGGGTTCATTGCTGGTGGGGATTTCTTTTGCCAAGGCAATGAGTTATAGTTTGGATTTACCTTTGCTGGGAGTGAATCATCTTTACAGCCATATTTACGCGGCATTATTGGATAATCGGGTTAAGTTTCCTTTTATTGCCTTAATCGTTTCCGGCGGGCATACCAGTTTGTTTTTTCTGGAGGATTTTCAACGGATCACACTGCTTGGTTCGACTCTGGACGATGCTTGTGGCGAAGCATTCGATAAGGTTGCGAAAATTTTAGGGCTGTGCTATCCGGGTGGGCCGCAAATCGAATTGTTGGCTAAAAAAGGCAATCCTAAAAAATTCAAATTTGCCTGCAGTAATACTGAGAGGCCGTTTGATTTCAGTTTTAGCGGGATAAAGACCGCGGTTTTGTATCTGATGCGTGCTGCAACGGTAAACGGCGTAAAAAAAGCGGATATTGCCGCTTCGTTCCAAGATTCGGTTTTTGATACTTTGGCCAAAAAATCTTTTCTTGCCTGCAAGGCGAAAAAAGTAAAAAGGCTGGTGATCGGCGGCGGAGTGGTAGCGAATAAAAAATTAAGGGAGGCCTTTAGCCTTAAGGCAAAAGAAAAAGGCATGGAAGTTTTTTTCCCGTCGATAAAGCTTTCGATGGATAACGCGGCGATGGTAGCCGGTTTAGGATACCAGTTATTAAACAAATGGAGGAAAAATGCTTAATGATTGGCAGATTATCCTGCGCATGGTCTTATCGGTGATCTTAAGCGGATTTGTCGGGTTGGAACGCCAAATGCAGCGTAGGCACGCGGGGCTGCGCACCCATATTTTAGTCTGTATGGGGTCGTGTCTTATCATGTTGACATCTTTATATGTTTTTGATATATATAAGAATATAGTAGCATTGGATCCGGCAAGGATCGCCGCCGGAGTAATTACCGGTATCGGTTTTTTAGGTGCCGGTGCGATTATCCGTGCCCAAGAAGGAGTTAAGGGCCTGACAACCGCTGCTAGTTTATGGGTGGTAGCAGGAATCGGCCTGGCCGTAGGATGCGGTTTTTATAGCGCCGCAATTACTACTACTTTTCTGGCATTGGTGGTTTTATTTGTTTTAAGGCGCATGGAAGATAAGGTTTTTCATAAGGAAGAAAAAATTTAATTCGCAACCCCTGGAAGGAGGTAAGCGAGATGGCATTCAGAAAAAAAATGGAAGAAAAGATCCTTGATGTCGATGCCGCAATGCATGGGAATTTAAGTTTTAAGGATCCGGTAAATTTACGTATTAACGGTAAATTCGAGGGCAACCTCGATACTAAAGGGAATTTGACTATTGCCTCTACGGCAAATGTTGTAGCTGACGTTGTGGGAGATAATATTATTATTGGCGGCAGAGTAAGGGGCAGGATTACCGCCAAGGAAAGATTGACCTTGCTACCCAGTGCAATCGTGGAAGGAGAGCTTTTTCCGGCAAAATTAAATATCGCGGAAGGTGCTTTATTCGAAGGCCGTTGCAGCATGCTTGCCGATTTTTTGAATGCCGACGAACTGGCGCGCTACTTGGAAGTAGATTTAAATTCGATTATGGAGTGGGCTGCCAGCGGTAAGGTCCCCGGAGAAAAAGAAGGGGAGCGTTGGAAATTCGACCGCAAAACTATCGATTCGTGGATTGCTTCTGGAAAAGTGAATAAATAGCGCGAAAAGAAAAAGAGAATATTTATGACTGAAGAAAAATTATTGACCATCAGGGATGTTTCCGCGATCCTCGGGCTTTCCGAGAAAGAAGTAATTGAGCTAGCGGAAAAAGGCACTATTCCCGCATATAAGATCGGTGGGGTATACCTGCGTTTCAAGCGCCAGCAGATCGATGAAGCAAAAAGAAAACTAAAGTTACTTTCCCATAAGGAGCTAAGCGCCCGCAAATATTCCTTTGGGGATAAGGTCAGCGATTTTTTTTATTTCAACGATTTTTATATTCTTGCGCTTTTGATTATAGCTTTAATCCTTTTGATTATATTCCGGGGATAACAAAGTTTAAATGCCTAGTAAAAAAGGTTTCTGCGACCTTGGTTTTGCCAAGATCGATACGGACAGGTTCGCCCGCCGCGGGTTTTCCGAAGCAGTTTATTGCCCGGGTAAAGACAGGCAGCATTTAAAAAATATCTGCCGGCAATTTATTCTTCAAAAGCAGGATTTATTGCTGACGAAGTTAGAGAAAAATATCTTCACATACCTGAAAAAAGCAATTCCGCGCTTAAAATACTTCCCCAAGGCAAAAATCGCATTTTTAAAAGCCGGGCCTGTGATTGCGCCTAAGGGGTTGGTGGTGGTGATCTCCGCAGGCACCTCTGATATCGCAGTAGCCGAAGAAGCGGCAGTAACCTCGGAATTAATGGGAAATTCCGTAACCCGCCTTTATGATGTGGGGGTTGCCGGTGTGCACAGGGTGATGCATCATCTGGACCTGATTAAGAAAGCTAAAGTAATTATTGTGGTAGCGGGGATGGAGGGTGCTCTTGCCAGCCTGGTAAGCGGCCTGGTCAAGTCTCCGATTGTTGCCGTACCTACGAGTTGCGGGTATGGGTCAAGTTTTCAGGGATTATCAGCTTTGCTTACCATGTTAAACTCATGCTCGCCGGGGATCACTGTGGTCAATATCGATAATGGTTTTGGCGCAGGTTATTTTGCGAGCCTGATCAATAAATAAATGCCAGAGAAAAAAATCAGTTTAAAAGAAGCAATCAGGTTTCACGGCCATCTTGGCCCGTATCTGGTCTTAGGCATTTTAGCCGCAGAGGCGGCGCTCAAGAAATTAAAATGTAGGAAATATTTTGGGCTGGAGGTTAATGTTTTCGGGGCGAATGAAAAACCTAAATCCTGCCTCATAGACGGGCTGCAGCTTGCTAGCGGCGCCACCTACGGCAAAGGCAATATCAATAAATTCAGCGGTTCGCGCATCAGGATCGAATTTAAGAAAAAAAAGGCAAGTAAAAGGTTAATTTTTTCTTTGAAGGAAGAATTACAGGATCAATTGTGTGCTTTAAACGGCCACGCCGATTCAGAAATTTTTGCCAAGAAATTATACTGCAGTAATTATCAAAAACTTTTTAACTTACAACTTACGACTGGAGAATAAAATGGCTTTATCAGGACTTGATATTTACAAGTTGCTCCCTAAAACCAATTGCCGTAAATGCGGGTTTGCTACTTGTTTGGCCTTTGCCATGCAGCTGGCAAAAAAGGCGGTTTCTATCGACAAATGCCCTTATCTTAGCCCGGAAGCTAAGCAGCTGCTGGAAGCTTCCAGTCAGCCGCCGATAAAATTGGTGGCTATCGGCAGCGGAGAGAATCGTGTTGAGGTTGGCAATGAAACTGTGATGTTCAGGCATGAGGAGAAATTCCATCACCCCAGTGCCCTAGGGTTTATTATCGAAGATAGCCTACCGGCAAAAGAGATAGAAGATAAAGTTAAACAGATTAATCAACTGAAGTTCGAGCGCGTAGGCCAAAAATTAGATGTAAACTTGGTTGCCCTTAGGCAGAATGCGGGAAAAGATAAATTTATTTCTGCACTAAAATTAATTTCCGGGATTACGGATTTGGGCCTGGTATTGATGAGCGATGATTTAGCCGCGCTTAAAGAGGCGGTAGGGATGGTAAAGGAGCGTAAGCCGCTTATTTTTCACGCCACAAAAGAAAACCTCTCCGGATTTGCTGCCTTGGCAAAAGAATTTGCTTTGCCTTTGGTAGTTTCAGCCGCGGACTTGGAAACTATTTCCGATCTTACCAAAGAATTAAATAATGCCGGGGTAAGCGAAATCGTTATCGATACCGGTAAGAAGCCGCTTAAAGATAAAATCTGGGATTTTACGCAGGCCAGAAGGCAGGCTTTAAAAAAATCAAACCGCAGCTTAGGGTTCCCGGCATTAGCGCTCGTAGAAAATGATGACCCTTATGAAGAAGCTATCGAGGCCGCTACTTTTATCGCAAAATATGCGGGAATAGTTTTGATTAAAGGGATTGCCTCTTGGGAGGCTTTATCCATCCTTACCCTCAGGCAGAATATTTTTACTGATCCGCAGAAACCTTTACAAATCGAGCCTAAAGTCTACCCGATCGGGCAGGTAACCGATAAATCGCCGGTAATGGTTACTACTAATTTCTCTTTGAGCTATTACACTGTACTGGGTGAAGTTGAAGCCAGCAAGATTCCTTCTTACATCGTAAGCGTGGACACGGAAGGAATGTCAGTATTAACTGCCTGGGCCGCGGAGAAATTTACCCCGGATAAAATTTTCGATTCTTTGCAGAAGTTCGGAGTAAAAGAAACTGTTTCGCACAAAAAGCTGATTATTCCCGGATATGTAGCGGTAATGTCCGGCGAGTTAGAGGAAAAAAGCGGCTGGGAAATTATCGTCGGGCCAAAGGAAGCAGCCGGCTTGCCTTCATTTTTGAAAAAACTATAAGCGCAGCAACTGGGGACGTTCCCCAAGGTGCCAGGCTTCTAGAAAAGGGTGTCCCCCTGGGGAACGTCCCCAATAAGAGAGATGGAAAAGTTTAAGATAAAATTCTTTCCGGATAATAAGGAAATCGAAGTTGAGAAGGATAAAACGATCCTTGCCGCGGCGATCTCCTGTGGAGTTTATATTAATTCTGCCTGCGGCGGTGACGGAGTCTGCGGCAAGTGCCGGGTAAAGGTAAAAAAGGGCAAAGTTGTCAGCCAGCAGAATGCGGTCTTAAGCCTGGAAGAAAAAAGAGAAAATATCCACTTGGCATGCCTGACTACTGTGCATGGTGACTTGGAAGTAGAAGTCCCTGCGCAATCCCGCCTAGATTTCGAAAAATCCAGCCTTTATTCCCAGTCCGAAGAAATCGAGGCGCAGAAGGCGCTGGATGATGAAAAGCTCGAATACTCCCCCTTGGTAAAAAAAATCTACTTGGAATTATGCGCGCCGAGCTTAGAAGATAATATTAGCGACCTTGAGCGGCTTTATCAGGGAATTGCTGCTGTGGCTAAAGGGATCGAATTCAGTTTCCTGCAAACCGGCTTGGCAAATATTAAGCAGCTTGGCGAATTGCTGCGCGATGCAAATTGGAAAATAACCGTAACTTTAGGCTACCGTAATGGCGCCACGGAAATTATTATGGTCGAGCCGGGAGACACTTCGGCGAGAAATTTTGGGTTTTGTTTTGATATCGGTACTACCACGATTTCCGGGCAATTGCTTGATTTAAACACTAAAAAGGTTTTAGGCACAAAAGCCAGCTATAATAAGCAAGCGGCCTTTGGCAGCGACGTGATTACGCGTATTATTTATGCTCAGGAAGAAGAGGGGCTTGAAGAGTTGCATAAAGCCGTGATCGAAACTATGGATCAGATGATCCGGGAATTGATCGAGGAAAATAAAATCGATTTAAATGATGTCACCGCGGTTTTGTGCGCAGGAAATACCACAATGATGCACCTATTGTTAGGTATTGACCCTACCTACATCAGGCGCCAGCCGTACGTGCCGACTTTGAATTTTGTCCCGACTTTGCGTGCCTCGGAAGCAGGGATCAATATTAACCCGCGCGGGCTTTTATTTTGTTTGCCCGGAGTTTCCAGCTATGTCGGCGGGGATACTACTGCCGGGGTAATTTCTAGCGGCCTTAATCATGAAAAAGTTTTAAGCCTGCTAATCGATATCGGCACCAACGGAGAAATTGTTTTAGGCAGCGAAGAATTTTTGATTTCTTGCGCAGCTTCTGCCGGCCCCGCTTTTGAAGGAAGCGGTGTGGTTTGCGGCATGCGTGCCAGTTCCGGGGCAATCCAAAAAGTGCAAATCGAGAAAGCAGATTTTAAGGTAAATTACAGCACAATTTTAGGGGCAAAGCCGCGCGGGATCTGCGGTTCGGGTTATATCGATATTATCGCAGAAATGCTGCGTTTGGAGATTATGGATAAAGATGGAAAAATCAAGCCGCAGAAACATGCGCGGTTTCGCGAAGGAGAAAACGGCAGGGAGTTCGTGATTGCTTTTAAAAATGAAACCGATTCCGGAACGGATATCATAATTAACGAAGCGGATATCGATAATTTAAAACGCGCCAAAGCCGCGATCTATTCCGCGGTTTCGGTTTTAGCAAGAAAGATGAATTTCGATTTTGCGCAGATCGGGAAATTTTTCATTGCCGGAGGTTTCGGCACATATTTAAACGTGGATAGCGCTGTAAGGATCGGATTATTGCCGAATGTAGAAAGGTCCAGGCTTCATTTTATCGGCAATAGTTCTTTGGCGGGCGCGCGTCAGGCATTTCTCTCTTATAATGCAATTAAAGAAGCGCAGGAGATTGCACATAAGATGGCTTATTTGGACCTTTCCGGAGAAAATGATTATATGGATGAATATATGGCGGCTTTATTTTTTCCGCATACGGATTTGAGCCGCTTTGCAAATTTAAGAGATACTGGCCATGGGGCATGTGATTGCGGTTGCGGGTAAAGGCGGAACCGGCAAAACTACAATTGCCGCCTTGATTATCCGGTTGTTAAAAGAAAGTAAGCGCTGTTCGCTCCTGGCGATCGACGCTGATCCTAATAGCAATTTAGGGGAAAGCTTAGGCGTAGAAACCAAGCAGACTATCGGCTCCCTGCTTGACGAGATCGCTAAGCATCCTGATGAAATTCCTTCAGGGATGACAAAGGATCGTTTTATCGAATTTCAAGTACAGTCGATTATCAGCGAAGCAGAGGGTTTTGACATTTTAAGTATGGGTAAGCCTGAAGGCCCGGGATGTTACTGCTATGTGAATAATGTTTTAAGGGGTGTCTTAAGCAAGCTGGTCAGTAATTATGATTATGTAGTGATCGATAACGAAGCAGGCTTAGAGCATCTCTCCCGGCGCACGGCGAGGCAGGTAGATTCTTTAGTGATAATTTCCGATCCGACGGTTGTGGGCTTAAAAGCTGCGAGCCGCATCGATAAATTAACCAAGGAATTGGAAATAAAAATCAAAAATAAATTTTTGCTGATTAACCGGGCAAATGAAACTTTTGATCAAAAAAAGGCATCTGAGATAGGCGCAAAATTGTTAGGGCAAATTCCGAATGACGAGCAGATTTATAAAATAAGCTTAAATGGCAGCTCTTTGTTGCAGCTAAGCCAGGAGGCGGTAAGTTTGCGTGCATTAGTAAAAATAGGAGAAAAAATATGGCAGAACAATTAATGTTGGAAAAGTGGTCGGCAGAGGTTGCGACGGTCACTATCGGCGCAACTAAAAAAGAAGGCGACAGCCGCGCAAAAGTAATCCAGGTCGGCGCTCAGGCAAGTTTGCCTTTGCTTTTTGCCGAAGGGGCAATTCCGCATAAGCCGGTGATTGCTTTTGAAATTTGGGATACGGCCCCGCTTGATTGGCCTGCTGCGTTAAATCAGGCGTATAAAAACGAATTAAAGGAGCCCTTGGTTTGGGCAGAAAAATGCGCTAAAGAATTCAAAGCGGATTTACTTTGTTTAAAACTCCAGGGCGCACATCCTGATTTCGGAGACAGGAGTGCTGACCAGGAGGCAAAATTAGTCAGCCAACTTTTAAAAAAGGTGGATTTGCCTTTGGTAATTAACGGTTGTGGCGATGATTCAAAAGATAACCAGGTTTTACCTGCGGTTTGCGAAGCGGCTAAAGCAGAACGTTGCCTGATCGGTAATGCCGTACAGGATAATTATAAAACCCTGGCTGCTGCGGTTTTAGCCGACGGCCATAATATCATTGCCGAGTCGCCGATAGACATTAACATTGCCAAGCAGCTAAATATCTTGATTTCCGATATGGGTTTGCCTTTAGAGCGGATTGTGATTAATCCCACGATCGGCGCCTTAGGTTATGGTTTGGAATATGCTTATTCAATTATGGAGCGCGCAAGGCTGGCGGCCTTGGCCGGCGATAAAACGCTTGGATGTCCGTTTATTTGTTTTGTCGGTCAGGAATCTTGGCGGGCAAAGGAAGCAAAAACTGAAATTGAAAGCGGCATTGCCTGGGAAATTATTACTGCCGCTGCATTGATTCAGTCCGGCGCGGATATTTTAGTGATGCGGCATCCTGAAGCAATCTCAAAAATCAAAGCATATATCGACCGCTTATTCGGAGGAAAATAATGTTGATTATCGGCGAATTAATCAACGGGATGTACCAAAATATCGGCTCGGCGCTTAAAGAAAAAAATAAGGTGGAAATCCAAAAATGCGCCAAAGAGCAGGTAGAAGCCGGTGCAGATGCTTTGGATGTAAATTGCGGCCCGGGGTGTAAAAATCCGGTTTCTGATATGCAATGGTTAGTTGAGGTTATTCAGGAGGTAACGGATAAGCCTTTGGCACTCGATTCCAGTAAACCGCAGGTCATTGAGGCAGGGCTAAAAGCCTTAAAAAATAAAGCGATCATTAATTCCGTGACTGCCGACGTAGAAAAATTGGCGGTACTTGTCCCTTTGGCAAAAAAATATTCGGCTAAGCTTATCGGCTTAACGATCAGCGCTAAAGGTATCCCGCAAAACAAGGACCAGCGTTTGGAATTAGCCGCAACTATTGTGGCTGCCTGTGCGGAACAGGAATTTAATATCGAAGACCTATATCTTGATCCGATTGTTTTACCGGTAAATGTTGCCCAAGCGCAAATCAAGGATATCCTGGAATCGATCAGAGAATTTAAAATTATTTCCGAGCCTTCCCCGAAAACTATTGTCGGCTTAAGCAATGTTTCGCAGGGCACATCCGTCCGTAGCCTGATTAACCGTACTTTTCTGGTAGAGGCAATTGCCTGCGGCTTAGACGCTGCAATACTGGACCCCAAGGATAGTGACCTGATGGACGCGGCAATTACCGCGGAACTGATCTTGAATAAGCAAATTTACTGCGATTCGTATTTGCAGGCATACAGGAAGAAATAATATGGCTAAAGTATTAAGGACGATTTTTAAAGGCAATACTTTTAAGCAGAGCCTGATGTTGGCATTTAAGGGGATCGGGTATCTTTTTCTCTACCACCGGAATATGCGCATCATATTTTTGGCCGGCATATCAGTATTCTTGCTTGGCCTGTATTTTAATCTAAAGGGGATAGAGCTGGTGGCATTGTGCATTACCGTGACCTTGGTTTTTTTAGCGGAGATTACCAATACCGCTATAGAATTGCTGATGGATATGGTTACCGATAAATACCATACGAAAATAAAGCTGATCAAAGATATTTCCGCGGCAGTAGTGGTATTGACCTGTTTAAATGCGGTTGCCGTCGGCTACATTCTTTTCGTAAGGAAGATATTCAGATGAAAGAGAGGGGTGCGATGCAAGTCAACCAAGTCAAAGCTCAGGCAAAAAAAGATTTTAATAATGCAATCTGTTTAATGGCAATTATTCCTTTTTTAACCTTTCTCTATATACTTGGCGGTATTTACGCGTCATTTCCTTCTGCCGGAGGAAAGGCGGCATCTATTATTTCTATTTGCGCGGTTTTGATTTTATTGGGCATTATCAGCGGAAAGAAAATCATCTGGAACCTGATCAGTAATTTAATTGATTTTAGCGAGCAATTGGTGAGCATGCAAAAAGAGCTGGGCGAAAAAAACCGGATTGTGGCAGTGTCCGAAACCGTACTTTCTTTAAGCCATGAAATCAATAACCCCTTATTCGTGATGCAGGGTAACCTGGCTTTGTTGGAAAACGATTTGGCCGGTTTAAATATGCCCGACAGCTTTAAGGACAGACTGAATCAAGTAAAGAGCCATTGTGAACGTATTAGCAGCGCAGTAAACAAAATTTCCGGCCTGAATATGCCAGTTGCCTCTTCCATAGTGCATGGCGATACAAAAATGCTTAACCTTGAGTAAGGGGGTAAATAAAAGCTTGTTTTTAAAGGGTTTGTTCTTTATAATAGAGCAAAATTAAATAGGGGGGGGAGACGATGAAAAAGAAGCTGGAGCAGCTAAAAAACAGAGAATCCATCCTGGTGATTATTGCAACTTGCCTTTTATTAATGATTTCGATAAGCCTAGCAAGTGTTAATTACTTTTTACGCGAAGAAAACCGGGTTTTATTGAATAGTTTTATCCAGGTGACGAATAAAGTTCAAGAGCTGGAGAATGAGATGCAAGTAAAGAGGTTTCCTCCGGTGAGCCCCGAAAAAGCGGCAGAATTTACCTTACAGGCAAAGAAGTTGAACCTGGCTCCTACCAGGTATAACCTGGAGAACAAAGGTTTTATTATTAAAGACGGCAAGTCAACAGGTTCTTGCAAGTAATAGTTTTGGCGGCGTAACTCAGCCTGATAGAGTAGTCGGCTCATACCCGATTTGTCACTGGTTTAAATCCAGTCGCCGCCACCAGTATAAAGTTAAAATATGCAATTCTTTTCTTTCGGGTTAGCCAGGAAAATAGCTGAAGCAGTAGAGCGAGGTGAATGGTGGGCGGTTCTTTTTGTCATCGTAGGAATGCTGCTGTTGCTTCTCCTTCTCTCATATCCACTTTTTTTCATGAAGTTTTTTTAACCAGGAGGATGCATGGATTTTGTGAAACCGGGGCCGAATAAAAGGGTGTGTGCGTTTCTGATCGATTCGATTATCGGGCAGATTTTAGGGGTCCTTGTTTCCGCGTCTTTAAAATTTAACTTAAGTTGGCCGGTTTGGGCGGTGTATATCCTGCTTAAGGATACGGTAGAGGCGCGTAGTATCGGTAAATTTTTCGTCGGTATCCAGGTACTTGATGAAGACAATAATCCGGCTAAAGCTGCGCAGACGATCCTGCGCAACCTTTTTATGATCATTCCTATATTCCCTCTGGTGGAATATTTTGTTTTATTGAAAAATGCACAAGGGAGAAGGCTGGGAGATAAGGCGGCAAAAACACAAGTAACCGATTTGAAACCTGAGGTAAAAGATTCTACTTTTCTCTGGATAAGCATCTTATTGATTGTAATCTTTGTTATAGTCCAGCTTGCCATAACCTTTGCCATTATTAGCCAGAACCCGGAAGCATTGAAACAGGCGTGAAGAAAATAACTTCCCTTAGCGCTGCCGTTTTACTTTTAGTATCCCTCGGCATAGCTGTGCCTTTTGCCGAATCCGCGGAAGATTACCTTAATTTACAGGTCTATACCAGGATCATCCGGGGAAAAATCACCCAAATTAACAGGCTGAAATCCGAGATTACTATTAACGGTTCCGACGAGCAAGGCAAGCCCCAGGAGATGACTTTTAGAATTTCCGAAAATACGCGGGTAGTCAAGAACGGTGTTATTGTGTCGTTTACTTCTGTGATGCAGGGGTATGAGGTAGTAGTGGAGTATTATGCAAATCCAAAGGCAGAACAGCCTTACTTGGCGCAGAGGATAAATTTAGCGGCAGCAGAAGAAGGAAGCGGTTATTAAAAATAGGAGGGAGAATGTCAGCGGAAAGAAAAAATTTTCTTACGGCTTTGTTGCTTTCGCTCTTCGTCGGTTCCCTGGGTGTTGACAGGTTTTACCTGGGGTATATCGGTTTAGGGATTTTAAAATTAATTACCCTGGGCGGCTGCGGCTTGTGGTGGCTGATTGATTTGATCTTGATTGCCTCGAAGAACCTGAAAGACGTTAACGGGAACCCCCTGGAAGGCAATTAAACATAGTTGTGCGAAGAAGCCGGGATATAATTTTAGGATACAACCTTCCTTTTATCCTCTGGAGTATTGCCGCAGCGGCGCAGGTTTTCTTCCGCCATAATTTACCTCTCGATTTTTGCCCTTACAATAGGTTTTTTGGCTGGTGCCCTGCTTGCGGCTTGACTGCTTCTTACGCGCAATTTCTTAAAGGGCAGGGTTTCTCCAATAATTGGTTTGCAGTAATTTTTCTTTTGTTCGTGGGAAATTTCTTTTTTTCGATCCTTAAAGCATTAAAGTTGCGTTAGGTGAAAAAATGACTTTAGAAAAAGCCAAACAGACAATTAAAGATTTTCATCTTCTGAAGAAGAATGACCGGATCGTGGTAGGGGTTTCCGGCGGGCCGGACTCGGTTACTTTGTTATATTTGTTGCATTCTTTAAGTCGGGAGTTAAACCTGAAATTAATTGTGGCGCACCTGGACCATGGTTTAAGAAAAGACTCTGTTTTAGATAAAAGGTTTGTAGAAAATTTGGCAAAAAAATTAAAATTACCGCTGGAAATTGCCAGAGCTAACCTGAAGCCGGCATTAATGCCGGCTTCAGTGGAGCAGGCGGCACGGAATGCCAGGTTCGATTTTTTATTCAGGGCGGCTAAAAAAAATAAGGCAAAAAAAATTGCTTTAGGCCATAATCTCGACGATCAGGCGGAAACCGTATTGATGCGTATCTTGCGCGGCACCGGCCTATCTGGCTTAAACGCAATTTCTCCGAAAAGAAAAATTCGCGGGATAGAAATAATCAGGCCTTTGCTTGAGACTAGGCGTAAAGAAATAGAGTCTTTTTTATGCAAAAAACGCCTTCACGTTTGCAGAGACTTTTCTAATCAGCAGGATTTGTATTTACGCAACAAGCTCAGGAACCGCCTGATTCCTTTATTGGAAGAGCAGTATAACCATAAAATTAAGGAGATCCTAAGCAATCTTGCGCAGAGTACGGCTTTGGATTACGAATACCTGAACCTGGCAGCAGAGAGGTTTATCCGGGCGCATAATGCGAAAATCCCGCTCAAGGATTTTCAAAAATTACATCCTGCTATTCAGAGATTGGTGTTGCGCTTGGCTATTGCCAGATTAAAAGGCGATACGCGCAGCATTAATTTTACGCATATCTTAGAGCTCGAAGATTTAGTTTCTGCGCGGCCGGAAAATTCTATTGTGGATTTGCCTAAAGGCGTTTCCGCGTTAAAAAATAAAGGAGCGCTTTATTTTTTTCTAAAATAATTTCTTTTTACGGTGAGAATAAATTGGTTGAAGATGATTGACAAAGAAGAAGGATGCAGCTATGCTATTAATAATCAAGCAGGTTAACAGGTAAATATGAGAAAGATTAAAAACCGGAGATACTAATGCCAAAAAAAATATGGAAGATGCCGAAATTATATATTTTGACCAGGGATAAGCCTGCGGAAGGGATATTGGTGTTATGTAAAAAGCCGGAAGATATTTATTACGGAGGAGGTAGTTTAGCCGGGCCCTTGAGCAGGTTTATAAATTGTTATGTTGGCACGGCCACAAAGCCTAGCACTACCTGTTCTACTTGCTCTAGCGTAAGTGCTTCATGATGGACCTGTTTTGAATCGGTTCAATCTAAGTAACGGATTATTTTATGGATTTTTCTTTGTTTTATGACAATATGGCGGAGGAATTTTCATGCAGAAGAAAATTGTGGTAAAAAAAGAAAAATGGGATAAGCCGAAAATAGCTATTTTATATAGAGAAAAATCTAATGGAAAGGTTTTATGGGCTTGTAAGGAAAGATCAATTGCGGATTCTCCTATTGGTACACATATAGGTTGTGCCAACTGGCTTGATGGATTCTGTTGGAATTGTTCTAGCCAGCAAGATTCGTAAGAATGCATCAGGAGTTATCTTGAGTTATTTCTTGGTTTTTTAGAGGGCATCTTAAAACAATGCCGTCCTAGATTTAAGGGATTTTACCTAGAAAAACCCCGTTATACCTGCCTGAAGTTTTTAAAATTAAAAAGTAAGCCATTGTTTTTTTTAGCGTAAGGTTTTACTGGTGGTTTTTCAGTTAAATAACAATACTCTGCCAACAATCCGCTATAAAATGCTTGATTTTATGGGTGCATAAAGGTATAATTATTAATCTAAAATCTTAACAAGAAAGAGGTTAAAATGGCCAATCATCATAACCGTAACTCAAAGAAAAAGAACATATTCCAGCGTTTCCCCTGGGGTTGGATCCTGGGAGTACTAGTTTTTTATCTCTTTATAAATTCCTTAAATAATTCTATCTCTGGAGTACAGAAAGAGCTGCAATACAGTGATTTTTATTCTGTTGTAAATACCACTCCCGACCGGGTAAAATACGTTGTCCTGACTACGATTGAAAATAAGCTTTCGGGCGAATTCACGGATGGCACGCGTTTTTTCGTGAATATCCCGGAAAATGATTCGGAGATGCTTAAACTCTTGCGCCAGAATGTAAAGCATTTCTCGGTACAACCTCCGCGCACTTTTTGGGCAAACCTGCTGCTTAATTTAGGCCCGATACTTTTGTTGATCTTTTTCTGGTGGATGATGGCTGCCCGGGGAGAACAATTAGGTAACCGGATCATGACTTTTGGCAAAATCAGGCCTAAGATGCATACCGAACAAAGCCAGAAAGTTACCTTTAATGACGTTGCTGGAGTGGATGAAGCTAAAGAAGAGTTGAAGGAAGTTATCGAATTTTTAAAGGACCCGAAAAAGTTTCAGCGTTTAGGCGGAAAGATTCCTAAAGGTGTTTTGTTGGTAGGGCCTCCGGGATGCGGAAAAACCTTGATTGCCCGTGCGGTTGCCGGGGAAGCAGGCGTGCCTTTCTTCAGTATTTCCGGTTCTGATTTTGTGGAAATGTTCGTGGGCGTGGGCGCCAGCCGAGTGAGGGACCTTTTTGAGCAGGGCAGGCGCGCGGCAAAAGTTTCCGGAAAAGGCGCAATTATTTTTATCGATGAAATCGATGCCGTGGGCCGTTTGCGTTTTTCCGGGATTGGCGGCGGCCATGACGAACGGGAGCAAACCTTGAACGCGCTCTTGGTAGAGATGGATGGTTTCGATGCCGGCCAGGGGATTATTTTGATTGCGGCGACTAACCGTCCGGATACTTTGGACCCTGCGCTTTTACGCCCGGGCAGATTCGATCGGCATATTATCGTCAACTTGCCCGATATTAAAGGGCGCGAAGAAATTTTAAAAGTGCATGTGCGTAAGTTGAAAGTTTCGGCTTCTGTTGACTTCAAATCCCTTGCCAGCCAGACTCCGGGGTTTTCCGGGGCGGATTTGGCTAATCTTTGCAATGAAGCGGCGTTACTTGCCGCGCGTAATAATAAGAATGATATCGAAATGATCGATTTTGAAAAGTCTGTTGAGCGTGTCTTGATGGGGCCGGAAAAGAAAAGCCACATCATGTCCAAAAAGGAAAAAGAAATTACCGCTCTTCATGAAGCAGGGCATTCTTTGCTTTCGTTGTTGTTGCCTAAGGTAAATCCCGTAAAAAAGGTTTCTATTATTCCGCGCGGCTTGGCCGGCGGGTATACTTTTACTCCGCCGCTCGAAGACAGGCATTATTGGACCAGAGGCGAGTTAATTTCGGAAATTACCATGATGCTTGGCGGTAGGGCTTCGGAGGAAATCAATTTAAGCGAGGTAACTACCGGAGCGCAAAATGACCTGGAGATGGCTACACAAATGGCCAGGCGCATGGTGATGCAGTTCGGGATGTCGGATAAGCTCGGGCACTTGACCCTCGGCCACAGGAACGGCCTGGTATTTTTGGGCCGCGACCTGATGGAAGAAAAAAATTACAGCGAGCAAACCGCGCGGATTATCGATGAAGAAGTCAAAAGGATCATTGACGATTCCTACGTAAGTGCCAAGGACCTTTTGAGCAAAAATATCGATAAGCTGAAGGTTTTAAGCAATGCCTTATTGGAAAAGGAAGTTTTAGACGGAGAAGAAGTCAAAAAACTGGTAGGCATTGAAAAGAAAGAAGACGAGGTTTAAGGGTTGAGGGTGTTGGCAATCGAAAATCGTAAGGCTTTGGAAGAAGTAATGCGGGATATCAAGGTTGATCCTTACGGCATAAAAATCATGTCGCAAAAAGGATTGAGCTTTTTTTTAAGGGTAAATTCGCTTTCTAATATCGCCGCAAATATCTTGAAACAGGAGATGCTTTCTTTTGGCGCGGATGTAGCAATTCCCCGTGATGCCTTGACAGGTAAAACCAAGAAAGCCGATTGCCTGATCATGGGTAATCTCTCTCAGTTAAACCGCCTGAATAAAAAATTAGCGCATCAGCCGTTCGGTTTAACCGGCTTAGGCCGGCAATTGCGTACCTGCCTGGATAATTATGAAAAAGATAATTTCATTATCGATTTAGGCAGGTACAAACTGCATTTGGGGAAACGTACTCTGGTAGCGGGCGTATTGAATCTTACGCCGGATTCTTTTAGCGGTGATGGCGTGTATGGCCGGGCAATTGAAGAAATCACGCTTAGGGCGCAACAAATGGTTAACGAGGGGGCGGATATCCTTGATGTAGGAGGCGAATCATCGCGCCCGGGCGCAAGCCCTGTATCCGTAAACGAAGAATTAAAACGCACGATTCCCGTAATCAAGGCATTGGTAAAAAAAGTTAAAGCCCCGATTTCTATCGATACCTATAAACCGCAGGTTGCTCTGGCTGCTTTGGATTCCGGTGCGGCGATGATTAACGATATTACGGCTTTAAAGAACCCTCAGATGGCAAAATTAGCTGCCAAATATAATTGTGCGGTGGTGGTTATGCATATGAAGGGCAACCCGCGCACGATGCAACGCAAGCCTTCTTATGATAAGTTGATCGATGAAATCATTGCTTTTCTGGGCGAAGCAATCTCTAGGGCGCAGGATGCGGGAGTAAATGAGAATAAAATTATTATTGACCCGGGAATCGGCTTTGGCAAAAGCCTTGAAGATAATTTAGAGATCCTTAAGCGGTTAAAGGAATTTAAAGTTTTAGGCAAGCCAATCATGGTTGGGGTATCAAGAAAATCTTTCCTAGGAAAGATTTTAAATGCCAAGCCGCAGGAGAGAGTAACCGGTACGGTTTCCTCCAGCGTCTTAGCCGCAGCTAACGGAGCAAAAATCTTGCGGGTGCATGATGTCAAAGAGGTTAAACAAGCGCTAAAAATTTTCGACGCCATCAATAAAAGCTAAAAAATGCCGGATATCGCCATACTTTGGAAACCGATAGTTGAAATACTGATCCTTTGGTTTGCGATTTACCATCTGATGCTTTTTTTTGAGGGCAGCCGCGCGGTATTAGTATTACGCGGGATTATCATCCTTTTGATTTCATTTTTGTTGTTCCAGCGCTTGGGGTTTGAAATCCTGAATTGGCTGATGACAAAACTGCTGGGTATCTCAGTAATTGCGGTTTTGATTATTTTCCATCCGGAAATCAGGCAAGGCCTGGCTAGGCTGGGGCAGCGCCACTTATTTGTTTCGGCTTTGCGCGAGGAACAGATTGATTATATTTTAAATCAGGTGGCTAAGGCGGTGGAATATCTTTCCCGCAATAAAGTCGGTGCTTTAATTGCCATTGAAAATAACGATTCGCTCAGTGCCTATATCGAAAGCGGCGTAGTAGTAGACGCAAAAGTTTCTTCGGAGCTGATCCAGACCATATTTACGCCGAATAGCCTCTTGCATGACGGGGCATTGATTATTCAACAAGGAAGGATCGTCGCTGCCGGATGTATTTTTCCTTTATCGGATAAGCAGGAACTTAGCCGTATCTTTGGCACGCGGCACCGTGCGGCATTAGGCCTAAGCGAAGAAACCGATAGTTTGATTATCGTAGTTTCTGAAGAGCGGCAGGATATTTCTTTAATCTATAAAGGAAAATTGTTGAAGGACTTAAGCAAGGAAGACCTGGTATTTAAATCTAAAGAGCTTTTAAGCGTAAAAGGGGCTAAACATGCCTAAGGATAGATTACGCCTGGCATTTCGCATCAAGCATTTATTTGTTTATCATCCCTGGCTAAAATTCATTGCCTTAATTTTAGCAATCCTGGTCTGGTTTTACGTGCGCGGGGAAATCAGCCAGTTTAATTACTAAGATGCCGGAACTTGGGGTTAATGTCGATCATATAGCAACTTTAAGGCAGGCGCGTAAAGGAAAAATCCCTGATCCGGCAGAAGCAGCATTGATCTGTGAGAAGAATGGAGCAGATTCGATTGTGGCGCATTTAAGGGAAGACCGTCGCCACATCAATGAAGGCGACCTGGTAGCGATAAAGAAAAAAATAAACATTAGATTCAATCTGGAGATGTCGATTGCTCCGGAAATTGTAGGAATCGCCGCTAAATTAAAGCCTGGCCAGGCGACTTTGGTCCCGGAAAAGAGGCAGGAGCTTACTACTGAAGGCGGATTGGATGTTGCCGGGAACCTGAAGAGTGTTAGTAGGGCGGTAGAAATCTTGCAAAAAAAAGGCATTGAGGTTAGCCTTTTTATCGATCCGGAAAGAAAGCAAATTAATGCCGCTGTTATTTCCGGAGCAAAAATCATAGAGTTACATACCGGCAGGTATGCCGATGCGCAGAATAAAGAAAAGCAGGAAAAATATTTTCAGGAAATCCGCACGGCAGTAGATTACGCTCTTGGAAAGGGCCTGGTAGTTAATGCCGGGCACGGTTTAGATTATCAAAATGTTTCCCGGATTGCCCGGGTCAAAGGAATAGAGGAACTTAATATCGGTTATTCGATAATTTGCCGGGCGGTATTCGTGGGGCTGGAGCGCGCAGTCAGGGAAATGAAGGCTTTGTGCGTTTAAAATGATGGTTACTACCGGAGTAGATATTACGGAAGTCAGGCGCTTACGCCAGGCAGTAGAAAAATGGGGTGAGGTTTTTTTACGCCGTGTCTTTACCGACGTAGAATTAGAGAATGCCAAGAAACGCGGCAGCCTCTATCAGCACCTGGCAGGCCGTTTTGCCGCCAAAGAAGCGATTTTTAAAGCTTTGGGGGACGCGCGGCTGGGATGGAAAGACGTAGAAATACTTAATGACCCGCAAGGAAAACCGTATTGCAAAATTTTGCACGGCCTTGCCAAGAATAAAGACGTCCAGGTATCGATTTCTCACGTAAAAAATTATGCGGTTGCCAACGCAATTGTTGCACAGAAAGCCTGATTCCCAGAAACGCGATTTCGGCCACGTTTTTATCTTAGCCGGCAGTTCCAGGTTTTCCGGGGCAGCGGTTTTAGCCGGCAATGCGGCAATGCGTAGCGGTGCCGGATTGGTAACCTTAGGCATCCCGCAAAGCCTGAACAGCGCAGTAATAAAAATTAAATTTAAAGAGGTGATGACTTTACCTCTCAAAGAAACAAAGTCAGGCGTATTATCTTCAAGCGCTTTTGTTCAGATAAAAGATTTTTTAAAACAGATTGATGCTTTGGTAATCGGGCCGGGATTGGGCAGAGAGGCGCAAACTCAAAATTTAGTCCGTAAAGTTATCTCTTTAACGGATAAGCCGATAGTAATTGATGCGGATGGCTTGAACGCGCTGGTTGGGCATTTAGATTTATTGCGCATAACGCAAAACGGGCAACGCGCAACGATTTTGACCCCGCATCCGGGAGAAATGGCAAGGCTTCTGGGTGTGAGCGTAAATAAAATACAGTTAGCAAGAAAAAAAATCGCACAAAAATTTAGCCGTGATTATAAAGTTACTCTGGTTTTAAAAGGTAACCGTTCGATAGTCAGCAATCGCAGCGGTCTTTATATAAATCAGACCGGAAATCCCGGGATGGCTACAGCCGGAAGCGGCGATGTATTAAGCGGGATGATTGCCTCGTTTTTAGGCCAGGGGTTGGATGCGTTTAGTGCCGTAAAATATGCGGTTTATTTGCATGGCTTAGCCGGCGATCTGGCAGCAAAAGAGAAGACACAAATTTCCTTGATTGCCTCGGATATTATTGATAAAATTCCAGAGGCAGTCAAGCGCAGTTCGTAATAGATTTCGCCGGCGTAGCTCAGTCGG
>JAQUMX010000022.1 GCA_028717885.1 Candidatus Omnitrophota bacterium | reverse complement strand
CATCACCAAAAGTTCTTCTTGTGGAATATATTTTATCCGCTTAAGCACTATTTCTACGATATTTTCAGGGACTACTATGCTTTGCAACCTATACATATCAAAATCATAATATGTTTCCTTCCAGAAAATCACTCCTTCGACGACCAGGGTGCGCAGAAGCTCGAATATGCAGAACGGGTTTCCTTTAGCAACTTTATCCACTTCTTTAGCTAAAGAGAATATTTCCTTTTCTTCACGCAGCAAAAGGCGAGAAATTATCCTAACACTATCCTTAAGCTCGAGAGGTTTAAGGTCAATTTCAGCAAACGGAGAATTTTTTTGCCTTAACCGCTCCAGCACCTGCTGCAAAGGATGAAAAGAATTCATCTCGGCTGGGCGGTAACTTGCAATAATGACTAAAGCGTACCCGCTTAATTCCCCAGCAATCTTTTCCAACAACTCAATCGTCCCATCATCCGCCCATTGCAGGTCGTCTAAAAAAATCACTACTGGCTTCTGCCGCGTGCTTAAATGCAAGATAAAAACCGCCACGGTAATTAAAAAGCGGATTTTTTCCTTTTCCGGGTCAAGTGCGGCCAAGGCAGGCAAATCGCCGAGGAGCTGCGTAACTTTAGAAGTAATCTTGGCCACCTCTCCTCCCAAGCCTCCGATTGCTCCTTTAAGCCTGGCCCGCAATTCCTCCTGATCCTTCTTTGAGAATGATTGGGCAGCTTTAATGTAGGCCTCGATAATTTCAGTAATAACCTTGTATGGGGCTTTGAATTCGTATTGGGAACACTTACCCGCAACAAAAATGCCGCCAATACTATAAGTATATTCACGCAATTCATCAATCAGGCGTGATTTCCCGACACCCGCTTCTCCGGAAACAAAACAAAGCCTGCCCTGGGACTGTAAGGCATCCTTCAGGAAATCCTTCAGCGTCTCTAATTCTTTGTCTCTACCAATTAATCTAGTCCCATAGGTTAATGTCCTTACACGGTCAGAGCGCCCCAGTTCAAAACGCACAAACGTTTTACCTTCGGCTGCCTGGTGCTTATATTCCTCTAAATCAGCTATTACGCCAAAAATAACCTGATACCTTTCCAGGGGGTCTTTGGCAATCATCCGTAACACTATCTCGCTGATAATTTCAGGTATGTCGGGGTTTATGCTTTGCGGCGGCTTAGGCTGCCGGGCAATATGCTGATGAATAAGCGTAGAGACATCCGTGCCTTCGTAAGGAAGCTTTCCTGTGAGAAGTTGATAAAAAATAATCCCTAAAGAATATATATCCGAACGCTCATCAATCGGCTTTCTTAAAATCCCTGTAGCCTCAGGAGACATATAACCGAAAATTTGAATGACATCCTGTTGAGTTTCTATGAGTGTAAGGTCCAAAAGCAGCCCTGTTGCAAAATCCGCAAGTTTAGCCACAACCTGGTTTTCTTTTACAGGAATAATTATGGATGATGGCTTGACTGTACGGTGAATAAGGCCCTTTTGATGCGCCGCGCTTAAGCCCGTAGCAACTTGGAGAATCAGGTCTATTGCCTGGTTAGTTGCAAGGGGCGAGGTAAAATAATCCGACAGAGGAACGGCTTCTACATACTCGCTTACAATATAATCCGCCCCTTCAAATTCACCTGTCTCAAAGACTTTCATGATATTTTCGGAATCTATATTAATCAACTCATGGATTTCTTTTCGAAAACGAAAAAGTATTTCCTGCGGCCTTTTTTGTATCTCGCTTTTAAAAAACCTTATGCTTACCGGGCGCCCCGATTTTGAATCAAATGCCTGATAACTTAACGAAAGACTGTCTTCAGCAATCCTTTGCGTAACTCGGTAGCGATTGTCGATTGTTTTTTCTAACATCATCAAAACTCCTCTATGCTAGGCTAAGTTTTGAATTTTTCTTAAGCCGGCCATTGTTTTCTTTTTTTAAAAATTTCGATTATTTTCTCTCTTAATTCAGGCGCCTCTATAGGCTTAACCAGATATTCTTCATCGTATAATTTTTGAGCTTTAACTCGGTATGTCTCATCTGACAAAGCAGTAAGCATAACCACTGGAATCCCGCTAATATCATTATCATCCTTTAATTTCTTTAAAACTTCAAAACCGCCCATCCCCGGCATAAGGATGTCCAAGAGAATCAAATCTGGCTTCATTTTTTTTACCATAGCAACACTTTGCCTGCTGTCCGAAACCACTCCTACCTCGAAATCACCCTTTAACTCCAGATTCATTTTAAGAATACTGCAGAAATTTTCTTCGTCATCGATAATCAATATCTTTTTTTTAACCATTTCCCTCCTCCTTATATATTTATAACTTTGGGCCGAGCAGTATCGGTCTGATCGGCCATTTTAGCACTTTTAATGAGTAGGTGAGTTTCATAATCTTTGCGGCTACTTAGTATTGTATGCGTAAATGTAATTAATTGCACCTGGCTTTGAAGTTATATCGCAATAATTATCGCATAATATAACGCTAAATCCACTGCCTTTTAACTTATTAATAATCTTCGAAATATCACCATAATCGCGATGAACTTCCATTGTTAAGTACCTTATTTTTTCCAGGCAAGAGATTTTTTCGAAGAGACCGAATTCGCTTCCTTCAATATCTATTTTTAGAAAATCCACCGCCGCGAAATTATTTTTTTGCATAATCTCTTCTATCGTCGTTATATTGCTATTATACCCGCGTAATTTCCCTTCTCCGCCGACAAATGAACCCTCAATAACATAGTTTGTGCGGCGATTGATAGCCATATTCCGGATCAGGGCATTATGAAAATGCTTCTGTGGCTCAACACATACCACCTTCTCGCAAAAGTTCGCCACTAAGCAGGAAAATAACCCTCGATTTGCCCCCAGGTCAATAACATTTTTTATCTGCGAGAAGTCAACCTCATGATGTTTAAAATAACAGTTTTCAATATAGAGTTCTACAACTGCCCCAAACGCAAATGAATCTTCCTGAATGATTTCGTCACTATACTTGCAATCAATAAAGAAAACATATTCCCCAAACCGGATGCGTGTTATTCTTGACATCCTCTTATGCAATGGCCGCAATGATTTCACACAGATTACCTGCGGTAAAGCAATCATAAAGTTTATCAGTAAAATAATATACTGTGCCGCCCCTAAGGTTAAAAAGGCGTTAATTCCAAACGTACAGGATATTCTTTTAAAAATTTTCTTCATGTATTAAAAAACCCCGCACCGTTTTCAAGCGGTGCGGGGCAAGTGAAAGCTTAACAATTGCGTATTATTTTCTCTTGATCTTATCGAGAAACTCGCCTACTGATTTCGCAACGATATCTTTGCAGCCTAAGCCGAACGCCAGGGCAAATCCTAAACCGAAAGAACCCAGGATTATGCTGATGGTCAGTTCAATTACTTTGGCGCCGATATTCAACTGCTCTAAGGCGATTGCTACGGCAAACACCATGATTATTATTTCTACGACTTTGCCTAACAGATTGGACTGTGACAACCCGGTGTTATTTGCCGCGGCTCTGACGATATTCCTTAATAATGTTGCCACAAACATACCGGCAATCAGGATAAATATCGCAGCAATCACGTTCGGTATATAGAGTACAATGCGGTTCAATAAATCTGCGGCGATAGTTAACCCTACGGCATTAATCGCTACTACGAATGTAACCAATAATGACAACCAATAAACCACTACACCAATCAATTCCGAGAGTGAATATTGAATCCCACCTTTTGCCAACATGCTGTCCAGCTCAATACGATCGGAGATCTCATCGATTTTAATCGCCCTCAGCACTTTGATTGCCAAAGTTTTGATCAGCTTAGAAACTATCCAGCCGATGATGAGGATGATTATTACCAGAATGATATTGATCACGAACTGTCCGACCTGGGCCAGAATCATTTTGGCCGGCTCAATAAAAACGCCTTGCCAGTTGCTACTCATTCCTCCACCTCCTTATGGTTGGTTTCTGGTTCATTTTTTATAACATTATCACAGACACCGAGTTATGTCAAGAGAAAGTTTTAGAAATTAAGCGTCATCCCGTCGTAGGCCGCTATTACTTCTCTGCCCAGTTTTTCGCTTAATTTTTTTGCCTGCAGGTAGGGGTTGGCATTAAGCATGGTCATGCCAAAATGGGTAAGGACCGCTTTTTTAGGCTTGGTTTCCCTGATAATAGTTTCCACATCGCTTATGCTTAAATGGTCGATGCCCGGCCGCGGCTCAAAAAACACTACGGAAATGATCAGGACATCCACATTGCGGTAAAAATCTTTTAGCTTCTTAAAATATTTCGTATCCGTGAGTAATGCGATCTTTTTACCGTTGAGCTTGAATTTCAGGCCATAAGTTTCCGCGGGATGGATATGCCGCATGGAAGTAGAAAAATTGAATTTTCCGACGCTGTAATTGCTTTTCGGCTTTAGGAAAGAAATTTTTTGCGGAAATCTCTTTGCATACTTTAAAATTACCGTGTCAACGCTTACGGCGTCTTTCGGGCAAAAAACCTCCCCACGTTTTTTAAAACCGCCGGAGGTCATCGCTTCGATCATGACATTTATATCTCCCGAATGGTCCAGGTGGCGGTGCGTAAGGATAATCGCGTCTAGCTGCAACGGATCGAGCTTAGGCCTGCTGGCTGCACAGCGCACAATACTTCCCGGCCCGGGATCGATGAGCAGTTTTTCCCCGGCTGTGGAAATCCAGATCCCCCCGGAAGCACGCAGCTGTTTTATCATCACAAAGCGCGCTCCGGCAGTACCGAGGAATTTAATGAAATCAGCCCCTATTTTAGCCATATCTTGCTTAACTCCTGATTTATCTTATGCATCTGAGAAAAGCTAAGCTCTTCTCTCTGCGGCTCTTTTTCTTTTTTTGGCTTTCCGCGCTTCATTTGCGTCCCCGCGAAATCTTCGATTCCCATCGCTACCGCGCCCAACGCTTTAACCATCAGCTTAATTTCCTTATCGTCAGAAACCACAACCAGGCTCTTACGCTGGGTAGATTTTTCTACCATCCGTTTGATTTTCTCATCGGCAGAAATATCGCAAGAATAAATTATTGTAGCCGCCGGGTTTTCCTCGCGCTCATTGTTTCTTCCGGGAAACCCGTCAAAAACTATTGTAATCGAATTTCTTGCGTTGCCGGTCAGATGATCTGCCTGGACAAAAAGAAGGATTGCTTTTGCGGGCGAATGAAGGCTATTTTTCCGGTAATTTTCGAGTACCTGGTGATTTAGCAGGTTGTACCCGTCGATGATGTATCGTAAAAACATATATGAAACCCCCGATTATTCCGATCACAAAGATATAAAAAGAATTTAGCAGCGCCATGGCAGCAGCCCCATTCTCCGCTATGCCTGCCTTGCTGAAAAGAATTACCGAAGTGCTCTCCCTTAAGCCAAAACCTCCTATAGAAATCGGAAGTAAGGTTACGGCGCCGACAATCGGAATAAAGATCAGAAAATAAATAATGTTCACCTGGCTGATCCCCAAGGAGAGCGCTGTAATGTAAAAAGAGAGCGGCCCGGTTACCTGGATAACCACAGAAAGCAAAAGGTTCCTAAGAAGCACCGCTTTATGTTTCTGAAAATAATGGATCTCGTGGTAAAGGCTAACGAACATCTCCTTGATCCTTCCGGCATCAGGCGTATCCAGAAATTTGCTGATCCGGGAAAAAACCGCTTTGTTAAAAAGTACTAGCAATATGACCAATAAAATCGAAATAATCAATCCGATTGTAACCAGTACCACGGTATTATTTTTTACCAGGCCAAAACCGGCCACCAGGGAAAATAAAACCAACACTACTAAGCCTACATATCCGCTAAGCCTGTCCAACAAAACCGTTGCCGTAACTTCCTTTGGCCTTTGAGTATATTTACCAAGGTCAATACTGCGGGCAACATCGCCGCCGATAGTAGACGGAAGAAATAAGTTAAAAAATATACCTCCGGAAAAAGATGTAATCAGCCTCTTCTTCGACAAATGAATGTTTGCGGCTTTTAAAAGCATCTCCCAGCGAAAAAAACAGAGCGTAAAATTTAACAATGTCGACAGGAAGCCAAAGAACAGCAGCTGTTTGTCCGCTGCTTTAATATCCCTGATTAAGCTGCGGGTATCGATATCTTTAAAATGGAAGAGAAAAACGATTAAAACCACACTAATAGCAATCCTGAGGAAAAAATTAAAAATTTTCTTTAAGACAGGCATGCCTTAATCCATCAAAGTGTTTTGCCGGTAATCTTCCGGCATGCTTCCAGGTATTTGGCGTGTGTTTTTTCAATAATCTCTTCCGGTAATCTCGGGGCAGGCGGCTGTTTATTCCAATCCAGGGTTTCAAGGTAATCCCGTACAAATTGCTTGTCAAAACTGGGTACAGCCTTGCCAGGTTGATAATTTTCTACCGGCCAGAAGCGCGAAGAGTCCGGCGTAAGTGCTTCATCGATCAGGATAATCTTACCCTCGAGAACACCGAATTCAAACTTTGTATCCGCGATAATAATCCCTTTTTTACGCGCGTATTCGCTTGCCTTGCGGTAAATTTCTATGCTTGCGGTTTTAACGGTTTGGGCAGCCTTCTTGCCGATTAAACCCTCGATATATTTCTCATCGACATTGATATCGTGCCCGACATTCGCTTTTGTGGAAGGGGTAAAAATAATCTCCGGTAATTGATCCGATTCTTTCAATCCTGCGGGAAGCTTTACTCCGGAAACTGATTGTTTTTCCTTATATTCTTTCCATCCTGAGCCAGAAAGATAACCTCTAACAATGCATTCCACCGGCAAAGGCTGAGCTTTTTTTACCAACATAGAACGGCCTTGCAATTGGGCCTGGTATTTTTTTGCTGCCGCAGGGTAATTTTCCACCTCTGCAGTAATTAAATGATTAGTAACCGTATCCTTAAGAAAATCAAACCAGAATAAAGACAAAGCAGTAAGCACCCTGCCCTTATCGGGAATCCCGCATGGTAATACCACGTCAAAACAGGAAATCCGGTCCGTAGAAACAATCAATAACTCATTTCCCAGATCATAAACATCCCTGACCTTGCCGCGCCGAAAAAGCTTTAAATCCTTAAATTCCGTATTTAACAAAACTTCTTTATCCATTTTGTTGTTTTAAGCGTAATAAGAGGTCCTGGTATTCCTGCCAGAGCTCTTTCGGAAGATCGCCTTTAAATTTCTGAAAAAACGCCTTCACCCCTTTTAATTCCTCTACCCAGGCTTCTTTATCGATTTTAAAGAGCTTTTCCAGGGCGTTTTCCGCCAGCTTTATGCCGGTAAGGTCAATATCATTAAGATTCGGGATATAGCCGATCGGAGTTTCCGTGGCTCCTATCTTGTTTTCGCAGCGGTCAAGGATCCATTCCAAAACGCGTAAATTTTCGCCAAAACCCGGCCATAAAAACTTGCCATGAGGATCCACCCTAAACCAGTTTACCGAGAAAATTTTCGGCGCCTTAGGCATTTTCTTGCCCATATTCAACCAATGCCGGAAATATTCTGCCATATTGTACCCGCAAAACGGCAGCATTGCCATGGGATCGCGGCGCACTACCCCCACTTTGCCTACCTGGGCTGCGGTCAACTCCGAGCCCATGGTAGCGCCCACAAATACGCCATGCTGCCAGTTAAAGGATTCGTAAACCAAAGGCGCTAAATGGCCTCTTTTTCCGCCAAAAATAATTGCCGAGATCGGTACGCCATGATGCTGCTCCAGGCGAAAAGATGCCGAAGGACAATTTACTATCGGCGCAGTAAAACGGCTGTTAGGATGTGCCGCTAAAACCGGCTTTCCGTTAACATCAACCTGGCCAGGCTTCCATGGCCTGCCTTGCCAATCTATACCGCCGGCGGGGATATCTCCGTCCGCACCTTCCCACCAAACCGTATTGTCATTTTTCAATAATACATTGGTATAAATGGTATTCTTTTTTATAGTCTCGACCATATTAGGATTTGTCTTGGAATTAGTGCCGGGTGCGACTCCAAAAAACCCGGTTTCCGGATTAATTGCCCAAAGCGAACCATCCGTATCGATGCGCATCCAGGAAATATCATCCCCTACGGTCCAAATCCTATAACCTTTAACTTTTAAACCTTCAGGCGGGACCAACATTGCCAGGTTGGTTTTTCCGCAGGCGCTTGGGAATGCCGCTGCCAGATATTGCACCTGGCCATTAGGCTTTTCGATCCCCATAATCAGCATGTGCTCAGCCAGCCAATGTTCTTTACGCGCTAAAAAAGAAGCAATACGTAAAGACAAACACTTTTTCCCCAAGAGCACGTTTCCGCCGTAACCTGAACCCACACTCCAAATCGTATTATCTTCCGGGAAATGCAGGATCAGCCGCTTATTAATATCCAGGTCGGCTTTTGAATGCAGGCACTTGGTAAAATTATCTTCTATTTCCAGTTGCCGCAAAACCTTTTCACCTACACGCGTCATAATCATCATATTCAATACAACATAACGCGAATCAGTCAATTCCACGCCGATCTTACTGAAAGTAGAACCTACCGGCCCCATAGAATAAGGGATTACGTACATGTTCCTGCCGCGCATAGCGCCTTTGAAATATTTGTTTGCTTTTGCGTAGGCGGCACGCGGAGACATCCAGTTGTTGGTAGGGCCCGCTTCCTGTTTTCTTTTTGTACAGATAAACGTAAGATGCTCTGTGCGGGCAACATCATCTATTGCCGTACGGTGCAGGAAACATCCGGGCGATTTCTCCTGATTCAAAGGAATTAATTCTCCGGAGGCAATTGCCTCCTCTTCCAACTGCTTCTTCTGGTTCAAAGAGCCGTCGATCCAGATGATTTCATCCGGCTCGCAAAACCTGGCCATCTTATTTACCCAATCGGATAATTTTTTATTATGCGTAGGAAATTTTGTCATAGGTTTAATAAATACTTATGCGCGCTGTCTGCTGCTACTGCGCCTTCTCCGCAGGCATTTACTACCTGGTACAAACTTTTCTTCAAACAATCCCCGCAGGCAAAAACCCCCTTCAGGGAAGTTTCCAAATTTTGGTTAGTAATTATAAAGCCAGAATCGTCAATTTGCAAAAGGTTTTTTAGAAAATGCGTATTGGGGATGATGCCGACAAAAATAAAAATCCCCTGACAGGCAACCGTGCTCATGGCTGCGTTGGTAACATTTTTTACCAACACCTCTTCTACCCTGTCTTTTCCAATGATTTTTTCTATTACCGAATCCAAAAGAAAATTTATTTTTTGGTTTAGCCTTGCCTTCTCTTCCAGAATCCTGGAGGCGCGTAATTGCTGGCGGCGATGTACGACAGTTACCTTCTTGGCATAACTAGCCAAAAAAAGCGCATCTTCGATTGCCCGGTCTCCGCCACCCACAACGATAATCTCTTTATTCCTGAACAACGGCCCGTCGCAAGTACCGCAATAAGAAACTCCCCGGCCGATAAATTTCTCTTCGCCTTCAACGCCTAAGCGCTTGGACTGCGCGCCGCTGGCAATAATCACACTCCTTGCCTGATAACTATTTTCCGCGGCCTTAATATTGTACACCGGAATCGGTAACTCTTTACTGGCGATAATTTCCAGGACTTCACCGTGTTCGACCGCGATCCCGACTTCCCTGGCCTGCTGGGAAATTTTTTCTATCAGGTCAAAAGTAGGGGTGCCTCCGGGAAAACCGGGAAAATTCTCAATCGAAGGAGAAAGAACGATCTGGCCGCCCACAGACATCTTTTCCAGGATCAATGCTTTAAGCCTGAACCTGCCTGCGTAAAGCCCGGCGGTTAAACCAGCGGGGCCTGCGCCGATGATCACTAAATCATATGCTTGCATAAAGTTCCTCAGCTTTATAAGAACTGCGCACTGACGGGCCGGCTAAACAAGCCTTGAACCCTAAAACAAGCGCCATATCCCGGTAATAAGCAAACTGTCCGGCACTAATAGATTCTTTCACCGGATAATGATCGGGCGATGGGGACAAATATTGCCCCAGGGTTAAAAAATCGCAGGCGTTTTCGCGTAAATCTTTTAAAGCAGAAATTACCTCTGCCTCTTTTTCTCCTAAGCCCAACATTAGCGATGACTTTGTCTGAACCTGGGGGAGAATTTCTTTTGCCATTTCCAATAATGTGAGAGAAAGCCTATAATCAGCCTGCGGCCTTAAAACAGGATACAGCCGGGAAACCGTTTCCAGGTTATGCGCCAGGACTTGCGGATGTGCGCGTAAAATAATTTCCAGGCTGCTCTTTTTGCCTTGCAAATCAGGGATTAACACTTCTGTCTGTACCGTAGCGTCAGCTTCATGAATCGCTTCGATTGTCCGGGCGAAATTTTGCGCGCCGCCGTCTTCTAAATCATCTCTGGTAACAGAAGTAATTACCGCATATTTTAGCCGGAATTTTTTTACCGCCCGGGCAACACGTAACGGCTCATCTAAATCAAAAACAAGTTTTTTCAGGCGCGTTTTTTTTACCGCACAAAACGTACAATTTCTGGTACAGGTATCGCCTAAAATCAGGAAAGTTAATTTTTTTTCCGCAAAACAGCTGCCTAAGTTAGGGCAATGTGCTT
Organism: Candidatus Omnitrophota bacterium; assembly: GCA_028717885.1. GTDB lineage: Bacteria > Omnitrophota > Gorgyraeia > Gygaellales > Profunditerraquicolaceae > JAQUMX01. Next base: position 14,523 of record JAQUMX010000022.1, on the reverse strand, counting down.
CCTGGCAAACAGTATGGACACGGCAGGAGCGTAATGCCTGTAAATCGGAAAAGACCTCTCTACCGGGAATCTTCTGCAAAGGCGGTTTCACCCCACTCTTCATTCGATACTTTAAAATATTTGAATGAAGGGCGGGGTTCATTTATTTATTGAACCGGATAAAGTTTTTTACGGAACGGTCAAAGGTCTTTTCGCCTTCAGAGGAAAAGAAACATGCCGGCAGCTGCTTCATTTTACGGTGGTAAGAAACGCATTCGCAACAAACACCTTTTCTCGGGCAAGGCTCATAGCTGCAGTTACAATTTTCTAAATTGATTTTTTGATTCTGGCAATTCTTCATCCGATTTCCTTGAAATTCTCCATTTTCTTTTTTAGTTTCTGCCTTTCAGCTACCGGCACATGGTCAAGGATCAGCGTGCCGTTTAAATGGTCGATCTCATGCTGAAAGACCCTCGCTAATAAATCTTCGGCTTCAATCAATACTGGCTTGCCATTTTCATCCAGCGCTTCCAGGGTAATTTTTTTTGCGCGCTTAACCTCGACACTTACTCCGGGCACGCTTAAACACCCCTCTTCCATCACTTGCGTGCCTTCCTGTTTAATAATTTTTGGATTGATCAGCTTATAAAGTCCGGCACCGATATCCGCAACAAAAAAACTTTCCGCAATACCTATTTGGACCGCGGCTAAACCGACTCCGGAAACCTCATACATTAAGCGGCTCATTGCGCTTAAGGTCTCACGGTGTTTTTCGGTAATTTTTAATACGGGCTTAGCAACCTCGGATAATACCGGGTCTCCGCAAACCCTAATTTTTAATTCGGTTTTTTTCATCTACTTTGATAATTTTAGCTTTGATTTTTTTGGCTTCTTCGGTATCTGCCAAAACATAAGAAACAATTACGACCTCATCCCCCTGGCAGGCGCCTCTTGCCGCAGGCCCATTCAAACAGATGATCCCGGAATCCCTTTTTCCAGTGATCGCGTAAGTTTCCAAACGGTGGCCGTTATTCAAATTCAATACTTCAACTTTTTCTCCTACCAGAATATCCGCAGCTTCCAATAAACTCTCATCAATAGTGATGCTTCCTTCATAATACAGGTTTGCCTCGGTAACTTTAGCGCGGTGGATTTTTGATTTTAACACTGTGCGTAGCATTTTAGTTATCTCCTTTTAAGGCCGCGTGCCAATAGATAGTAAGATTGCCTGGCAATCATCAACTCCTCGTTAGTAGGGATCACCAGGATCCTCGGCTTTTTCTTTAAATGGGAAAAAATCCCGGAACAAATCCTCTGATTGGCTTCTTTCTGATGTTCTCCGATACCGGCAGTAAAAATAACCGCATCCGCCCCGCCCATAATCGCCATATAAGCGCCGATATATTTCTTGATCCGGTAAATAAATATTTCAATCGCTAACTTAGCGCGTTTATTGCTCGACTGCTTGCCCCACAATAAACGCATATCATTGCTTAATCCGGAAATCCCTTTTAAACCGCTTTGTTTGTTCATGATAATATCGATTTCTTCTCCGCCTATCTTAAGCTTACGCATCAAATGCGTTATTATGGCCGGGTCAACATCTCCGCAACGCGTACCCATTACCAAGCCTTCTAAAGGCGTAAAACCCATACTCGTGTCAATTGACTTCCCCTTATTTACGGCAGTAATACTGCAGCCATTACCCAAATGGCAGGTAATGATTTTAAGTTTATTTAAAGGCTTCTTGAGAATTAACGCCGCTTCATTCGCCACATATTGGTGGCTGGTACCGTGAAAACCGTATTTTCTGATCCCAAACTTCAAGTAATACTGATAAGGCAATCCGTAAATATAAGCATAATCCGGCAAGCTCTGATGAAAAGCCGTATCGAATACCGCCACTTGTTTTACTCCGGGCAATAATTTCTTGCAAGCAAGGATTCCCGTAAGGTTTGCCGGGTTATGCAACGGAGCCAAAAGGCAACACTGCCTGATTTTACGGATTACCGAATTATCGATGATTGCAGGCTCGCGGAATTCTTCTGCGCCATGCACCACGCGGTGGCCGACTGCCTGGACGTGGTTGTGTTTAGCCAGGATCATTTTTAAGCCGGTAAAATGGTCTTTAATTTCCGACCCGGCTTCTCCGATATGCTCGATTAACCCTTTCGAAACCATGTTGCCTTGCGGCATCTGGAAAATTTTATATTTTATCGAGGAACTTCCGGAATTAATGACTAATATTCTCATCTTATTTCGCCCGGATAGAAGTAACTGCCACGCAATCTACCACATCTTCGACCAAACAGCCGCGTGATAAATCGCTTGCCGGTTTCTTTAAGCCCAGGAACAATGGCCCCAATGCGCGCGCCTTAGCCAGGCGCTGTGTTAATTTATAACCGATATTGCCTGCTTCCAAATTAGGAAAAATCAGGACGTTGGCATTTCCGCCCACCGGGCTATCCGGGTATTTTATTTGTGCTACTTCCGGGACGATTGCCGCATCTACCTGCAACTCTCCGTCTACCACGATATCAGGAGACATTTCTTTCAATAATTTTATCCCTTCGGTAATTTTATCCGCAGACTTAGTTTTTGCCGACCCTTTAGTGGAATAACTTATCATCGCTACACAAGGAGCGATATCCAATATTGTAGCGGCCAATTCGGAAGCTGCCAGCGCAATACAGGCCAATTGCCGGGCATTTGGATCCGGAATGATCCCGCAATCCGCAAAAACAAAATCCCCTTTATCCCCATACGGGCAATCCGGCACCGACATAATAAAACAGCTCGATACGATACTAATGCGCTCGTCGATACCGATACAGCGCATCGCGGCCCGCGCCATATCCGGGGTAGTGTGGCACGCGCCGCCTACTATGCCATCAACTTTCCCTTCTCTGGCCATCATCGCGCCGTAATAAAGCGTATCCTCATCGAATAATTTCCGGACGTGATTTATATCTGTTTCTCTTGCCTTGTGCAGCTCGTAATATTCCTGGATATACCTTTCTTTTTCCTTTGGGTCAATCCTGTCCTTAGTCAAAAGCACAACCTTGGCGATTTTTTCCTGCTCGATAATTTTTGCTGCTTCCACTACGCGCGCATCATCATATTCAGGAAGGACAATCGTCTTTAACCTGTTCCTCGCCCTTTCACGTATTTTTTTGATCGCATCCATTTTACATCCCTTTCAGAATAGTTTGAAGATCCACGTGCTCTTTGATTAATTTTACTACCGTAGAAATTTTTCCGGTGTCGCGCGGCCTGATCTTCACCGTCAGGTCATGGATATTCGAAGAAACTGTATAAGTGTCGCTATCCGCCAACAGGACGGGAATTTTCGCTTTTTCCAGCAATTCCATGGCCGGCTTATCCGGAAGATTTTCTCCGGTCAGGATGATCCCGGAAATTTTCAATTTATCTTTCTCGCCTTCCCGGAAACAATTTAAAGCGGTGGTAATCATATCTTCCCGGTCGCCCGGGGTAATCAATAAACTATCATCAACGATATATTTGATGGCGTCCTTTGGCTTCATTGCCCCCACCAAAACATGCGCTACGGAATTTTCCAGGTAATCTTTGCCGCAAAGGACCTTATAATCGGTTTCATCCAGGATCTGCTCGAAAGTTGGCAAAGAAAGCAAAGGATTGTAAGGTACCACCCCCAGGACATTGATTCCCTGCTGCTTTAAGCCTTTTCTTACCAGGTTATTGATCTTATCAAATTTGGTAGAAAGTACTTTATTGACGATCACACCCAAAACTTTAACCCCGAATTTATCAAAAAGCGCTTTATTTAATACGACCTCGTCTATCGGCCGGCCGATCCCGCCGGAAGAAATAATGATTGCTTTTGAGCCGAGCAATTTTGCCACATAGGCATTGGAGTGGTCGAACACGGAACCGACTCCCGCATGGCCTGTGCCTTCGATGATTACCAGGTCCTGTTTACGGGAAACCCTTTTATATGCCTCGTTGATCTGGCCGGTAATTAATTTTTTATCCGGCCGGGCAATGAATTTTTCGGTAAAGCCTTTTTCTACGGCAATCGGGCTCATATCTTTCAGCCCGCATTTAATGCCGCAGACTTCTTCGATCAGCCAGGAATCTTCGTCTATCTTTAAGCCTTCTTCTTCCAGGTAGCGTTGGCCGATCGGCTTGATAAAACCGATTTTCTTGAACTGCTCCTGAAAATTCCGGATTAACCCCAGGGAAACTGTGGTCTTGCCGTCATTTTGCTTGGTAGCGGCGATAAATATTCTTTTCATTAAAGGAGTGCGTCGATCTTCTTTTTAAATTCCGATTTACTGATCGCTCCCACAACCTGCTCGATAACCTTGCCGCCTTTAAAGAACATGATCGTAGGAATTGACATTATCCCGTAATTGGTCGCTACTGCCCCGTTTTCGTCGATATTCATCTTCGCGACTTTAGCTTTTTTCTGGTATTCCGCAGCCAGCTCCTCAACCATCGGGCCGATTGCCTTGCACGGCCCGCACCAAGGCGCCCAAAAATCCACCACTACCGGCAGGCTCGAATCCAAGACTTCCTTCTTAAAATCACTGTCCGTCAAATGCAATACACTCATTTTGCTCTCTCTTTCAAAAAGGATTTAAAATATAGGCAGGAAACACTTTAGATTATCATAAATAAAAACGAATTGCAAGGAGTTTCCAAAGATGAGTATACTATTTTCCTTCTGAACTAACAGGGAAATTTTTTTTCAGGTCCGCGATATCTTTATCGATAAATTTCACGCCCGGAGAAAGCTCCTTGGATTTATTCATCGCCTCCAAGGAAGCTTCAAAATTACCCAGTTTCTTTTCGATTTGCCCGAGCAATAAATAAAAATCCCGGTTATCGGAATTTTTCGCGATCGCCCCCCCTATCGCTTCCTTAGCCGATTCATATTCTTTGATGCCGAAATTCGCCCGTGCCAGCGCATAAAGCAGCAAAGGATTTTCCGGGTCATCTTTTAGCTTGCGCCGGTCATTTTCAATCTCCTGCTGATACTCATACTCTGCCTCGATATCATTTCCTGCGGCAGTAAAAATATCGCCCAGGTCATTATGAATATTCGGATAATCCGGGGCAACCTTAATGATCTTACGGTATTCCTTGATTGCGGATTTCGGGTCTTTACGGTCACGATAAACGCTTGCCAGGCTGTAGCGCAAATTAACATTATCCGGTTCCAGCTTTAAAGCCTCCTGTAAATATACGATGGCTTCGCTGTAACTTTCCTCTTCCATAAGCGCCAGGCCAAGATTATTTTGCAGCCCCGCATCGCGGTTATTGATCTTTACCGCTTTTTTATAATTTTCTACCGCATCGCGGTATTTCTTTTGTTCAAAATAAATATCCCCGAGCATTTTATAGGCAAGCCAAAGTTTTGGGTCCAGGGAAACCGCCTGCTCTAATGCTGCTACTGCAGGCATGGGTTTTTTATCGGCATGATAAAAAGAGCCCAGGGTATAATATGCATAGGCAAAATCCGGTTTTATCTTTGCACCCTGCTGTACCAACTCATAGGCCCTTGCCTTATCATTTACCAAAAAAGCATCCACGCCTTCTGAAAGGCACTTTGCTGAATATTCAAAAACTGCCCTTTCTTTTAATTCTTTTATTGAAACATCATTAGGGGATTTATCCTGAGCTTTATTCAATAACTCCAGCCCCTCGTCGAATTTTTCCTGATTGATATACAACTCTGCAAGGGCCCGGTAAGCAGGAACATAGCCAGGGTCTAATTCGATTGTTTTCCTGTATTCCTGCATTGCCTTATCTAGATTATTATTGGAAACAAATGTTGCGGCAAGGGTGTAATGGGTAGGCGCACGCTTTGAATTTATTTTTAAGGAACGCGAGAATTCATCGATAGCCTGGGAATATTTGCCGCGGTCGAAAAAATCCACTCCGCGGTTATAATAATAAGCGGCTAATTTGTCCCGGCCAACATAGATAAAAACGCCGAGAAGTATAATCGTAATAATCAGCTCAATCGTCCGCTTCATCTTCTTTATGGGGACGTTCCCTAAGGGGCCACCCTTTTGCCAGCTAATTTAAGAAGGGTGGCACTTTGGGGAACGTCCCCGTTAAGATTATATAGATTATTGAAGATTATGCAATGAAAAATATCCTCCGGTTAGCCCGTCAAGATAAGCCTCAAGCTCCTGAAGCCGCAATGTTTTCTCCTGTAGCTTTATTTTTTCCTCTAAAGAAAAGCTATTAATTTCCCGCTTTATCCTGATCCTCTCAAAATAGATCTTGGTGACTTCATCCAGCACGTCTTCACGCAATTGCACCATCAACCGGCTACGGGTATCGATTGCGGTTTGCGCATCGCTCCAAATTACCTCAGCCAGGTCCCAGGAAAGAGTTACATCCCAGCCAAGCGAATCCCTGCCTTTAATAAGGGCGTCGTCACCGCTTTTTGTGCTGGAGCCGGATTCCCAATGCCAAAGGTCCCCGGCGTCCCGGTTAATGCTCGCGCTTACTCGAGGCAAGAATGCCCTTTTTGCCGCCTGTTTTCTCCAGCGAATGATTTTTTTAGGCTCTACTTCGGCGTATTTGATTGCTGCCTCCTGCACCTGCCTGATAGTAGGAATTTGCTCGTTTCCCCGAGGCGGCAAAAGCTTGTCATGAGAAAAATTTTTCCGGGAGCGGAAAATCCCGGTATCGCAGGCTAAATATAAATTGCCCGAGTTATCCTGCGCGATTTGCCGGATCTGGCGCACTGTTAAACCAAAAGATAGCTCATGCCAACGGCCGGATGAATATTCGAATAGCCCGGATTTCGTCGCCACAAAGACGCGTGAATCTGCGGCAATATAAAGATAATCCGTCTTCCCGCTTAACAAGCCATAATCAGTTAACTTTTCCCAGACCTTCCCCTTATCACGGCTTAGGTAAATTTTTCCGCTATCTGCCAGATAAAGATGACCTGAATTTAACGGATCTAAAGCGAGAAATTTAGAATCGGGGGTTTCTTGATCTTCCTGAGGTAGATCAGCTTCATCCTGCTCCTCACTAGGCATTGCGTTAGTTGCCACAAATATTCTTTCCCATGACTTGCCGGCATCCCTAGTAAAAAAAACGCCTTCTCTGCAAGCGGCATAGATAAAATCCGGCTCTTTAAACGCGGCAGCCAGCGAAAAAATCTCGCAGTTGCCAAGATTGCCTATTACCTTCTCCCACTTCCTGCCCTGGTCGCAACTGATAAAGAGCCCGGCTTTTGTCCCCAGGTAAATTCGATCGGGGAAGATTTTTAATGCCGTACAATCATTTTCCAGGTAATTTCTCCCGCGGAAAATCTTCCGCCAATTTCTCCCTTGATTATCGCTAAAGTAAAGCCCGGATTGAGTAGCAGCGTAAAGAAAATTATTATTCAAAGGGTAAAAAGATAAAACATTGGCCAGATTATACTGCCCCTTAATACTTAGTAACCGCTGCCAGCTTTTTCCGCCGTCTATAGTTGCCAAGAGTTGATTTTTCGCAGCCATAAAAATTAACTTGGGATTATATGGATTAATCAGGACTGCTTTAATATCGCGGTTTTCTGCGCCAATATCATCCCATTCCAATTCCGAAGCCTGTAAATCAGCCATGCAAAAGATTGAAATTGTAGCGAGTGTCAAAATGAACCCGATTTTTCCCATTTTTTCCTCCTGCTATAATTGACGCAAGGCATGGAAAAATCTCACGGATTTTTTTTAAGAAGTTTGCTTAAGGCAGGGTAACCGTAGAAAGCGGCTCTTTAAGGTCGGTTAAAACTAATCTGTTTCTATACTTTAAGATAACCCGAAAATCTTTTATCACTTCCGGCGTAAGCTGTTTTAAATCCTCTTCGGAAATAAAGATAAATCTCGGGGATGGGCTTGCCAGGCTTAATTCCTTGACCAATACGGGCAATTCATTCAGGGCCTGGACTTTTTCCAATTGCTGGGAATAAAAAAGCATTGCCGCAGTATCATATTTATAAACGATGAATTCATAATCAGGAATATTTTTAAGCGTCTCATCAATTACCGGGCACATTTTTACCGCTTCGATAAAACGCTTGCTCTGCAGGTTAAGCGGCAGGAATAATAACACTGCCGTTCCGGCAATCAATAGGTATTTTAATACCACAGCTACTTTTTCTTTAAGCGGTTCCCTTAATATCCGGTCAAAAGCTAAGCCGGCTAAAAGCGAAGTTGCAGGGTAGATCGGAAGGATAAAATAATGCAGCTTCTGCTTGCCGAAAGAATAAACAAAAGGGAAAAAAACTGCCCAGATCAACAGCAGTACTCCTGAAAAATCTTTTTTCTCCCTGGCTTCTTTAATTCCCAGGTAGGCGCCATAAATTACAAAGGGGAGAAAATAAAAATACTTATTCAAGAGCGCTAAAATATAATAATACCAGGGTACGGTAAAGGTTGTGGAAGATAAAAGGTGCAGGAAATTCCAGTTCCACCACCTGTTAAAAAGGGCGTTTTTGTCCACCCAAATCCAGATAGCTACAGGCAAGAAAGTTATCGCGACACCAGCGATGAATAAAGGGTGAAAAAACTCCCTCCATTTACGCCTTAAAACCAGATAGATAAAAACAATCCCCAAAGGCGCCAGGCCGTTTACATCCTTGGTAAATATCGAGAGAAAGCCGAAAAAACCAAAAAGCAGGTAAAAAAAACGCGAGCGCCGTTCTGCTAAAAAGAAGCTCAACATCGCCAGGGTAATAAAGAGGCTGACCGGAATATCCATGCGCGCCTGCATTGCCAGGCGGATTACGTGATTGGTAAGCAAAAAACAAAGCGCTGCAAAAAACCCTACCCAGGCATTCTTCAGGGCTTTGCCAAAATAAAATAAAACTGCAACCAATACCAGGTTGCAAAGCATGGAAAATAATGCTGCGGTGAATGCGCTAACCCCGAAAAACTTGAAAATCAAAGCCGTAACCCAGATTACCAGAGGAAAATGATAATAAAAAACCCCTTGATAAACCGGGTCGTACATATTTAGCCAGTGATGCGAACGCAAAACTTCTTTTGCTACCACTGCGTAATTACAGGCATCCACATCCAGCCCGCCCGGAGCACGTGTCACGGCAAATGTCAAAAGCCCGGCCATCCAGAGTAAAAGGCCCAAGTATTTAGAATTCCTGTTTTTCATACGTTGATTTTATTTAAGGGAAGAAATTGATTTGATGAATTTGGCGATCCGGATTTTTTCTGTTTTTCTTAGGCCGCTAAATTCTACGCCGATCCTATAGGCGGGCAATGTTTTAAAAACCTTTTCTTCTTTCTTCAGCCACGCTACCCTTCCGTCTACAGAAAATACTTGTTTGCCGCGCGCCAGGTACAACTTAATTTTTATCTTTGAATCGGTTTTAAGCGGCCGGGAACTTAAGAAACAAACTCCGCCCCGGGAAATATCGATAGTCTGCGAACTTTCCGCAGGGAACCCGTTAAATACGGTCTCTATTTCCGCTTTATAGCTGATTCTTACGAAACGCCGGATTTCCGCTCCGATATATACTTTCTTGATATTCAAATTCGCCAATAGCTGTTGTGTTGCGGCAGAAGTTTTTTTCTCGGGATATGACAAAATCCCGATATTGATAAAAATCCCGGAAATTTTATTTTCCGCGATATGCTCGAGGATTTTTTCTTTAAGCATTTTACACAGCTTTGCTACTTCCTCTTCGCTGGTTTGCGGGCAGATAATACTACACTCACCGAATTTCAAATCCATGAAGAGCAACTTTATCTTTTCTTTCCTCTCCCTGTTAAATTCCAGCAAGATAGCGTTGATAATCGCAGCAATATCGGCAAAAAGCTCTTTCGGCTTAAGCTTAAGGCGCGCTTTGAATTTATGGTAATTCACCACCAGGATATTGACCAGTGACAAAGGAATGCCTTTTTCCATTAACTGATTAATATTATCTTTAACTTCTGCGCTCAATTGGCTGGTAGTATAAAGCAAAGGAAGCGTAAAATAGAATTTACTCCCTACGCCCAATTTGGATTCTGCCCAGATCTCTCCACCGTGTTTTTCGACTAATTCTTTGACAATTGAGAGGCCGAGGCCTACTCCTTTTTTCTCTGCTTCCGGTTTCTTGGACACCTGGACGAATTTATTGAATAATTTGGGCAAATCCTGCGTAGCGATTCCGATCCCGCTGTCAATTACCCCCACCCTAACCTTGTTCTCCAGAAGCTTGAGCTCTACGGTAATTTTGCCGTCTCTTTCCGTAAACTTAATGGCATTATTGATTAAATTAGTAACGATTTGGTTTACCCGGTCATAATCCAGGAAAATATTGATCTGTTTTTGCGGCAGCAGATATTCCAGCCAGATGTTTTTTTCTTTGGCTAATTTTTCAAAAAATTCGGCATTATCCTTAAGCAGGCTGTTCATGTTTACTACTGAATAACGCAGCCTGAACTGGGCGCTTTCTATTCTCGACATATCCAGGAGCTCATCAACCATTTTCTTAAGGCGCAAGACATTATTCTTTGCCGTGTTCAGTACTTCTTTCTGCTTATGGTTAAGCGGCCCGGAAATCTGTTCATAAACCAGGTCGATTGCCTCCATGGTGATTGCCAGCGGCGTACGCAATTCATGCGAAACCACGGAAATAATCCCGGACTTGATCCGGTTCATTTCCTCAAGGGCCTCAATTTTATTTTTTATATTCTTCGCTTCCTCTTGAAGATGCGCCAGCTGCATGCGCTTGGTAATATCCCTGGTAATCCCGATCAGCCCTATAACTTTCCCCTTAGCGTCAAACCTGGGTATCTTGGTGGTAGAAACATAGTTATCTACCCCATCTGCCCGGGTAGCTCTCTCTACCTTATCGATAATCGGCTTTCCGGTTTTAATTACCTTTAAGTCGTCTTCAAACATCTTTTTTGCGCGTTCCTTAGGGAAAATATCGAAATCTGTTTTACCCGCTACCTGTTCAGGCTTCAAGCTTAATCCCCTGGCATGCGCCTGGTTAACCATGACCAAACGGCCATGTCGGTCCTTAAAATAAATTACGTCCGGAATACAGTCCATCAGGTCGCAGAGTAAACGGTATTTTTCGTGCAGGTCTTTGATTGGAATGCTTTTTTTGGGGGGTTTTTTCATTTTTTTTACTCTTGATAATAATACTATTTACCGCCTAAAGTGTCAAACCTTATTTAAATACTTCTTGCATTTACGCCAAAATTATCCTAAAATCCGTGTATCCTATGAAAAGAACAATAGCCATCCTCTTAAATTTGTGCTTCTTATCTTCTTTAAGCGGCTGCTCCATTCCCACTTCTGCCAACTATAACGAATTATATAGTTTTACCAGCCAAGAAAAAACCACCAAAGGCATGATGGGTTTTCAGAAAAAAACCGAGCTGGTGCGCGATTTCCGGGAAAACGAAATGTACGTCGAGGATATTGCCGCGCTTAAGGAAGATGTGGAAAAATATATTACAGCTCACCCTGAGATAAGCGAGGAAATCAAGGCTGACATGCGCCAACTTAAAATTGCCCCGGGTTTTAATAAACAAGAGGTGGAGTTAATGTTGGGCGAACCTGACAAAATAAGCGGCGATACCTGGATCTACCAGATCAGCCGCTTGCGGGCTTTCACGTTTTTTATCTTCCCTTTCTTTTTCGCACACGAAGGGTATTACCTGCGCTTTAATAACGACCGCTTAACCGCAATCGAACGGCATTTCCCCAAACAAATCATCCACCAGGCTTCCGGACCGGGAATCGAGAATAAAAGTAAATAATTAACCCCCGTACCAATTGGTAAAACAAGTTTCGCTATAGGCAAATTGGCGGGGGTTAATCCTGCGCCATCTGCGCAAAATCATTGCGAATCTCCTGGTATTCCGGTAAATTCATTTTACGGTAAATCTCCTGAGCGCTCCTTAAATATTCCCTGGCAAGCGAATAATGCTTCTGCTGGCGCTCCAGAAGCCCAAGATTATAATAGAGTGAGGCTAATTCCGGGCCCGCATTGATTTTTTTTGCGATATCAACACCTGCTTTGTAAGATTCTCCTGCTTTCTGTTTATCTCCCAACTCTAAGTATAATTCTCCCAACATATCATAATCTACGGCAATTGCCGGAAAGTCATTTTTTTGCCTATCGATTGCCAGGCCTTTTAAATAATATTCCAATGCCTTTTGATATTCCTTTTCAAATAAAAATATTTCCCCCTGATTAAAATAAAAATCGCTTAGCTCGTCTTTTAATTTTAACTTCTCGAAAAGTAATTTTGCTTTACGGTAAAATTCTGCCGCCGTCGGAAGATCGCCTTTATCGCTAAAAACCAGCCCTAAATCGAAATTATCGCAAGCCAGGTTATAGCGATGCGCGAAAATATGCTGGCGCTCGCGGTTAATCTCGGAACTTTTGGTTAAAAGCTCCAACGCCTTATCATACTCCTCGTTATCGATATACCAGACCGCCAGTTTTCGCATTGCTACTGCCTGATGCAGCAAATCACGGTTTTTCATGCTTGATTCTAATGCCCGTTGGTAAAAATCGAATGCCTTTGCGTATTCTCCGGATAAATGATACTCCCAGGCAATAGCTGTATATGCCCGGTTAGTATCTTTTACACTACGCTTCTTTTGCGCCTCTAACAGGCAGGCGAAATAAGTTTTTAAAGCACTCGGCCGGTCTCCCATCCGCTGATAAGCCTCTGCCAGAAGAAAATAACTGTTCAGGAACCCGGAATCATTGCGGATAATCTCTTTGGAAAAAAGTGCGGCCTGCGCATTCTCTCCATTGCTTAAGAAATGGCGAGCCCTTAGAAAATCCAGAAATGCCTGGGGATTTCTCGTCGGTAAAAACACGTATAACAGGGCAAATGAAATTAAAAATAACCCGGCAAGTGCAGTTCTAAATTGCGGCTTCGACGCGATTTTTGGGATTGAAAAAAGGTTTTTGCGTATATTATTGGGCTTCGCAAAAAGCGCGAAATTCGGGTCCCCATAAAGCAAATGGCTGGCCCAAAAGTTTATTCCGCTGCCAAATTCAGCAATCAGTTTCAAGCGGCTCCTGCGTACGCATTCGCCGATACTCTCGCCTTCGATCAATAATGAATAGAATTCCTTGGCAAAATTCAAGGAAACTTTGTCTTCGATCTTCCAGGCACAGCCGATATAGTGCTTTACCCCGGAAAACAAAAACGCCGATGCCAAATTATAAGTTTTATGCTGGTAATCATGCTCCGGCGCAGCCCCTTCGATCGGGGCACACTGGCAGGCATTGGAAAAAATCAGGTGCGGCAAAGAGAATGCCTCTCCTAAAACCCGGATATCCTGGGCGCTAAACTTTCCGTCACTTAAAACCCATCCGGATTCCCGCGGGTCATCCTGATTATGCTCGGCGTGGCCGGCAAAATGCACGATATCATAATCGCGCAGGTTCTTTTTCACGTATAAACTTTCGATCTGAGTAGATTTAAAATTTATTTTTACCTGTTTTCTTCTATGGTCAAAATGGTCCCGGATAAATTTGCCCTCGGCATAAGCTGAATTCAAATCATTGGTAGGATTTGCCAAAATCAGCATCTTTAGAGTGCTATTGAGCGCACGGTACTGAGGCGGGCTTTCAGTATTACTGCTGGCCCTGATTAGCCTGCCTAAAGCATATTTCAGGCATAAAAAGTCTTCGCCGTCATAAAGGAACTCCCAGGGGATATTGATCAATTCCTCGTCTAAAGAAATAATCAGCGCCCCCGAGTGGCTGCGTTTCAATTTTTCTTTTACCTGGCGGGTAAAGAGATGCTCCCAGAGTAACCGGCTTACTTTTTTGAATCTTTCCAAACTCGACTTATTTAACAAAAAAATATTTTCCTGGCAGAGCCGGTTAATTTCCGGAAAAGAAACCTCCATTTGATGGTAATGCCTGACCGTAGAGGCAAGCTCCCTTTGCTCAAAGAGGCTCATTGAAAGGCCGCTCCCTTGCTTCAGGATTTCCAAAACCAAAGGCTGGGTTTCTTGCATCAGGTCTCGATATCCAGTAAAATTCCCGCTAATTTTTTTTCGATATCAAAAAGCTCGATTGTATATTTGCCCGGCTGGATATGTTCGAATATTACTTTACCGGATTCCGACAAATAGGACGCCAGCTCCAAATCACCGCGCATCAAACTAATCCTAATATCCTTCAAAACCTCCGCGGTCAGTTTGTCCTTAACAATAACAGTAAGGTCAAAATAATTATCGGGCTTATTTTCGATTTTTATCTCTGCCCGTAAATCGGAAAAATCCTTTAAAATAGTGATTTCATCGCGGAATTTCTCGATTTTACGGCTGCGTAAGAGCGCCGCAGGGACCAATTCCTGCCCGACTAATACGTCGCCCGAAGTATGTAATAACTCGAAAATGCCCTGCTTTAGCCTTAACAATATTTCCAATAATTGCGCTTTTCCTTCCGTCGGGAGCAATTTTTTCACTTTCGCTAAGAGATCCTCCGGAATATCTTCTGCGCTACTCTCCTGCAGCTTTAGTTGCATAGCCAGCGCTTCTGCACAAGACTCACAGCTTAAAAAA
>JAQUMX010000021.1 GCA_028717885.1 Candidatus Omnitrophota bacterium | reverse complement strand
GGCGGGCCGGGATTAGGCAATATTATGCCTGCGCAGTCGGATTATTTTCAGGCAACCCGTGGCGGCGGCCACGGAGACTACCATTGTTTGGTCTTGGCACCAGCATCGGTGCAAGAAGCGTTTGATTTAATGTTCCTTGCCTTTGATTTAGCGGATCGGTATCGCAATCCGGCAATAGTTTTAGGCGACGGGATTCTCGGCCAGATGATGGAGCCGATTTGCGTACAGCGTACGAACCATAGCGTACGGCGTTACAGCAAACCCTGGGCGCTCACCGGTTGCAAAGGCAGAAAGCCGAATGTAGCTAAGTCATTTCGCATGAAAGAGGGCGATTTAGAACAGTTGAACTTAAAATTACAAAAGAAGTATAAATCTATTCAGGCAAAAGAACAACGCGCAGAGGCCCTATTTTTAGAGGATGCAAAAATTATTCTGGTTGCCTATGGAACAATGGGCAGGATTGCCAAGAGCGTAGTACATAGTTTAAGGCAAAAAGGGGTCAAAGCAGGTTTAATCCGGCCAATTACCCTTTGGCCTTTTCCGAAAAATGTTTTCCGCAGTTTGATGAATAAAAAACGGCGGATTAGTTTTTTAGTATTAGAAATGTCTTACGGCCAAATGTTAGAAGATGTGCAGTTGGCCGTAGAAGGGAAGTTTCCAGTAGAATTTTTAGGCCGTTCAGGCGGAGGGGTCCCGTCACAAAAAGAGATTTTACAAGCAATTAAAAAGATGAGCCGTTAAGATGGAAAAAATATTTAGCCGTCCAGAATCGTTAAGAGATGTTCCTACGCATTATTGCGCCGGATGCGGGCATGGCATTGTGCACCGCCTGATTGCCGAGGTAATTGATGAATTGGGGGTGCGCGAACGCACAATCGGAGTAGCCCCGGTTGGCTGCGCAGTGATTGCGTATGATTATTGGAATTTTGATTGCTCGGAAGCCGCGCACGGCCGCGCTTTGGCTGTGGCTACGGCGATCAAGCGCGTGCGTCCGCAGAATATCGTCTTTACTTATCAAGGGGACGGAGACTTAGCTGCCATAGGTACTAATGAAACTATCCACGCTGCCAACCGCGGAGAGAATCTCACGGTAATTTTCATGAACAATGCAATTTACGGGATGACCGGCGGGCAAATGGCGCCGACTACTCTCCTGGGGCAGAAGACCGCTACGACTTTAGAAGGCAGGCAAGCAGCTTTGCAAGGGTATCCTTTAAAAATTGCTGAAATGCTTGCGCTTTTACCAGCGGTAAAATATATTGAGCGGGTTTCTTTGCACTCTCCGCAGGAGATTATTAAAACTAAAAAGGCGATCCGCCAAGCATTTACTAACCAAATAGAGAATGTCGGGTTTTCTTTAGTAGAGGTCTTGTCTCCTTGCCCGACTTATTGGGGATTAAGCCCTCAAGAGGCATTAAACTGGATTAGCGAAGTGATGAGCAAAGAATTTCCTATGGGCAGGTTAAAATGACGGAAAAAATCATTATTGCCGGCGCCGGGGGCCAGGGAATTATGCTGCTGGGAAAAATTATTGCAGAGGCAGCGGTAAAAGAAGGCCTTTTTGTCACTTGGTTGCCTGCTTATGGAGCAGAAGTGCGCGGCGGCACAGCCTATTGCATGGTAGTCGTTTCCGACCGTGAAATCGGTTCCCCTTTTATCGAAGAAGCCGATACTTTGATTGTGATGAACGAGCCTTCTTATGCAAAATTTAGCTCCCGGCTAAAGAAAAACGGGCTTTTGATCTTAAATACGTCCTTGATTGATAAAGAGGGAAAGAAAATTAATAACGCCTTAAGTTTTCCTTTTACAGATATTGCCGCTAAAATCGGCAATGTTAAAGTCGCCAATATGGTGGCTTTGGGGTGTTTCTTGCAAAAGAAAAAAACCCCTGCTTTACAAACCGCCTTAAACGTAATCCGGGAAATTGCCCCGGAGCAAAAAGAGAAATTGGTAGCGATCAATCAGCAGGCGTTAAATGAAGGAGCGGGATTAATCCATGGTAAGAGTTAGATTTGCGCCAAGCCCAACAGGAAATCTGCATATCGGAGGCGGCAGGACCGCCCTTTTTAATTGGCTCTACGCGCAGGCTAAGGGCGGAAAATTCGTTTTAAGGATCGAAGATACGGATCAGGTGCGTTCAAAGCAGGAATTTGTCGATGAGATTTTATTCAGCTTGAAATGGCTGGGATTTAACTGGGATGAGGTTGAGTTTCAGAGCAAGCGCTTTGAGCTTTACCGGGAACAGGCGCAAAAATTATTATCTTCCGGCAAGGCCTACGAAGAAAAAACCGACAAAGGCACAGCCATTATCTATAAAGTTACTCCCCAGACGATCAAGATCAATGATTTGATCCGCGGAGAAATAGTTTTCGATTCCTCTACAATAAAGGACCAGGTATTGATCAAATCCGACGGCACGCCGACATATAATTTTGCCTGTGTGGTGGATGATGCTGCTATGCAAATTACGCATGTCATCCGCGGCGACGACCATATCTCCAATACCCCAAAGCAAATTATGCTTTATCAGGCGATGGGATTTGCATTGCCTGAATTTGCGCACCTGCCTTTGATCATGGGTACCGAAGGCCGGCTTTCCAAACGCACCGGAGCTACAGCTATCAGCGATTACCGTAAAATGGGCTACTTGGCGCCTGCGCTGGTAAATTACCTGTTGCTTTTAAGTTGGTCGCCGGGAGAGAACCGGGAAGTCATTGATATTCAGGAAGCGGTTAAATTATTCGATATTAAAGACGTTAATAAAACTGCCGCGGCGTTCGATTTGAAGAAATTGGACTGGATGAATAATCAGTATTTAAAAAAAGAGGACCCGGAAAAATTAGCGGATTTACTGATTCCGCTTCTAAAAGAAAAGAATTATATCCAGGAAAATAATATTGATAGAAATTACCTGCTTTCTTTGATAAAATTATTCCGGGAGCGCCTGACCCGTTTAAATGATTTTCCGGACTGGGCAGACTTCTTTTTTTTAGAAGAGATTGTAATTGACCCCAAGGCCCAGGAGAAATTTTTATCCAAGGACCTTTCTAAGGAATTCCGGCTTTTTTTACAAAGGCTGGAGGCTTTAAAGGAATTTAACCTGGAGAACATCGAAGAGGCATTTAGGAAACTAGTCCAGGAATTGAATTTAGAAACAAAGGCCCTGATTCATCCTATTCGCGTGGCGCTGACCGGAAAAACCGTCGGGCCCGGGCTTTTTGAAGTAATATATTACCTGGGGTTGGCTCGTACAAAAAAGCGCCTGGAGAAATTTATCAAGTGATCCCTGGAGGAGGGAGAAGGAAATCATGCGAAAAAAATGCGCAGGTTTGTTAGTGATTATTTTCGTAATGCTCTTGGCCGGCTGTGAAACTACTAAAGGCGTAGGGGAAGGAATGAGCTCTACCGGTTCGGGGATCGCTAAGGACACTAAAAACCTCTGGGCAAACATTATGAAAGCCGACCAGTGGATCCGAGAGAACATGTGGTAAAAAAATTTTTGCCCCGCACCTTGAAATCCGCGGGGGATATGTTATACTTGCTGTGTAAATTGCAAAAGTGACAAATTGACAATTTGGTATTTTGCCCTGCCCTTTCCGACGTGTAACAAAGAAAACAATTAGATTCCTAAGGAAAGGGCGGGGTAAAACCTAATGATAAAGGCAAACCAGGAGTAATCCTGGGACGCAAAGCTACCTGTCCATTAAATGGATAGAGGGGTTGCCAAAAGGAAGTCTCCAATAGAAACCCTTGAAGCTTTGCGTCAAGGGTTTTTTTGTTTTTAGGGCGAGGTGAGGAAGATGAAAGACATTAAACATCGCGTAATTACCATGTTAGACCGTCAGGAGTTGGATTTCCTCGATAAATTAGGCAAAGACGCCCTTTTTTCAACAGGGCATAAGCTTTCCTATAATGAAATCCTGCGCGGCTTGATTGAGTTTTCCCGGGAAATCGGGCTTTCCGGGAACGCAGTTGATTCGGAAAAGAAATTAAAGGAAAAAATAATTGAGAAAACCTTAGGCTATTTCAAACATCCAAAAGGTGGGCTACACTAAAGAAGGAGGAGTAAGATGAAGAAACTTTTAGTTTTGCTTTGCGCAGCGCTTTTTATTTTTCCTGTGGCCATAAGTACTTATGCCCAGGTTGAGGAGTCGGCGATCTCTGCCAGCCCCTTAATGCAGTTAAGGCAACATCAGGTTAATCCTCTGGCGTTGGATAAGGATATTCGGCCTACAACTTTCTTGGACGGAGTCAATGCGGAAGCAGATACCTATACTGATACGCCAATAGATAAGATGAGTGACGGTGTTTTGAATACGACCACCGCCTGGACAGATATCCCTAAAAGGGTAAGTACTGTTTCGCAGGAATCTAACATAGTTGCCGGAGTGGTAGTAGGTTTCAGTGAAGGGTTAGTTAATGGTATGGCACGCGGAGCTTCCGGAGTCATTGATATTGCTACTTGCGGTGTGCCTCCGTATGATGAGCCCTTGATGAAGCCGGAATATAAAGTGAAGAAACCACAGCAGGATGGCTTTAAAATTAATCTCCTGAAGTGGTAAATAAGGAAAAGCGATGAAAAAGATAATGATAATATTAGGGGTATTAGTTTTCTTGTCCTCTGCGGCACATTGTTATGCCCAGGAAAACAAAGCCCCTAAGGATAATCTGGAGAACTCCGCGAGTAGCGCTAGTTATACCGATGAAAATACACCGATGAATAAGTTAGGCCGCGGAGCGGTAAATACGGTAACCTGCTGGGCAGAGATTCCGGAGGGGGTTTACCGGGTTTCTCAAGAAGAGGAGCCGGTAAAAGGATTTTTCTTAGGTACCATTGAGGGGGCTTTTACTGCTGCTTTACGCGCAGCGACGGGAATCGCAGACATGCTTACCTTTGTGGCGCCGCCATATGATAAACCGCCGATGGACCCTGAATATGTTTTAGCGGGTACCGAATCGTAAAACAAACTGTCTTAATAAGAAGGAGGAGTAAAATGAAAAAGATTAGTGTTGCCCCGGAAACCGAAGCAGTATTGTTTGTCCTAGCAACGATGCTTACTATCCTGTCATTTTTCGTACAGCCGGTTTTTGCGCAAGAAGATAGAGGTATGCCATATCAGCAAGATGAGCAAATTGAAGAGGTGGAAGGAATAGATGTGCCGGAAGATGCACTCGTGGATCTCGCGCCTAGAGCGGAGTTTAAAGAATACGATGTTCTTAACGACGGTGATATTGGCGGGGGTAATGTAACAGTATTTAAGCCCGAAGTCAATATTATCGAACGGCAAATAGACCAGGAACAGCCTTCTGCGGTAATTCAAACCGAGTATATTGATACCTATGAATATAGGGATCCGGAGGTGCAAAATATTCAGCCTGAGTTTAAGGCTATTGAGCCTCTGGAGCAGAGTGGGCCATCTGCGGTAATTCATACTAGATATGAGGAAGCTGGTTCTGGGGTTGAGGACTATGAATCCAGTCAAGGCATTGAGGTGTTGCAGCCTGAGTTTCAGGCTATTGAGCCTCTGGAGCAGGGTGGGTCATCTGCGGCAATTCATAGTGAATCTATACCTGAATATAAATACGAAGATCCTGCCACGGAAGGCATTCCTGAAAATCAAGATTATGGAATGCAGGAAGGCGAATAATTCGCAGTTAATGGAGGAAGGGCGAAAAAAGCGAAGATTTGGCTTTGCCAATCTTCGCTTTTTTGTTATAATCTTATCACTCTAGAATTACTATATTTTGCCCTGTCGTCTAATCAAGCGAGCCCGTTTCTGGTTTTTGGGGGCGAGCGCAGTCCTCCGGAGCGCGTCAGAGTTAATGCTTAGCGATTAAAGCGCGCAGGAGGATGGTAGAGATATTGAAAATTAAATTTTTTGCCCTGTCGTCTAATTGGTAGGACACTAGACTCTGGATCTAGGTGTTGTGGTTCGAGTCCACACGGGGCAGCTTAAATTAACGCGCGGGTGGTGGAATGGCAGACACGCAAGCATGAGGGGCTTGTGCCGAGAGGCTTGGGGGTTCAACTCCCCCCCTGCGCACTATTCTTTTTCCAGAGCACGCTTATCTTTCACATAATTACTGCGTTCCAAAGACTTCGCGTATTCCTTTAATTCCGCACCAATCTCGCCTATCTCGGCAATGTGCTCGATTTTTCGCGTTTCGTTGGTAACTACGCCTATAGAAATGGATAAAAGAGGGGTTTTCTGTTCTTTACCCTGGCGGTCATGCGCCATAATAAAGCCGTTTTTATAATCATTAGGCGCATAAAACGTGGGGACCGTTTTTTCAAAGCTATCAATAATAGTTTTGCAGAGCACATCGACTTTATCCGGAGTGGTGACGATGACGTAATCATCGCCTCCGATGTGCCCGATAAAATCATCGACGTTGCCGAATTGTTGGGCAGAACGGATCAGGATCCTGGCAGTTTCGCGGATTACTTCATCCCCGTGTTCAAAACCGTACTTATCATTATAAGATTTGAATTTATCCAAATCAATGTAACAAACAGCGAAGAGGGCTTTGCTATCCAGCCGGCGGCTTAATTCATTGAGGATCGAAACATTACCCGGAAGCCTGGTAAGCGGGTTTGCCTCCAGGTCTCTTTCTGTGCGCCTTAAGATCATGCGGATACGCGCCAGCAATTCTTTTGGCTCAAATGGTTTAACTACATAGTCATCTGCCCCGGCATCGATGCCGCCGACCTTGTCGCTGATATCGCCTTTTCCCGTAACCATGATAATCGGCAGGTGCCGCAGCAAAAGATCTTTCTTTATCCTGCGTAAAACCTCCCGGCCGTCTACTTTGGGAATACGGTAATCTAACAAAACCAAGTCCAGCGGCTTGGTGGGGATGATTTTTAAGGCTTCTTCTCCGTCGCTGGCTTCAATGACTTCATAATTTTCTTCTGAAAGCGTAAGTTTCAATATATCCCTGATGTCAGGGTCATCGTCAACAACTAAGATCTTAACCGGCATAGCTTTTAACTCCTCTTGTTGAATGAAAATTTAAGGTAAAGAAAAACTGAAAGTTGAGCCTTCTCCTATTTTGCTGGTGACCCAAATTTTTCCTCCGTGCGCTTCCACGATATGTTTTACTAGTGAAAGGCCGAGCCCAGTGCCTTTTAACTCTTGGTTAATCGTGTTATCCACGCGGTAGAATTCATCGAAAATGGCTTGGCGCGCTTCTTCGGGAATACCGCACCCGGTATCGCTGATATCGATCTGGACCTGCCCGTCTTTTTTCCGGCTGCTCACTGTAATCTTTCCGTTTGGCGGAGTAAATTTCAGGGCGTTACCGATGATATTAATAAAGACGCGGTTAATCTGGCTGTAGTCCGCGGAAATAATATGCGCGTCGCTAGCGATGTCAACTATAAAATTAATCTTCCTATCTTTAAACTGCACAGATAATAAATCTCCGACCTGGTCGACGATTTTATTTAAGTCCTGCTCCTCTTTTTTCATTACCATTTTTCCGCTTTCGATGCGCGCGATATCCAATAAGTCGTTTACCAGGTGTGCCAACTCGTCGCTGTGGCGGTTGATTTTTTCCAGGCGCGCGTGTATTTCTTCGGGCAGGTCTCCCAGTTTTCCGGTTAAGAGTATCGAGGCGTAGCCTTTGATGGAAGTGAGCGGCGTCCTTAGTTCATGGGAAACCGCAGAGATAAAATCTGTTTTGCGCCGGCTAACAAGCTTTACTTCTTCCAGCGCCATCCTTAGTTCCCGGGTTCTTTCTTCGACTTTTTGCTCTAACCCTTGCTGTGCGCGCCAGGTCTTTTCGAAAAGCCGGGCATTTTCCAAAGACTGGCTGATTTGATTGGCGAAAATCGTGATCAATTCTTCGTCACCTTCGGTAATGGCAGTATCTACATTTTCTGTTCCGGCAACCAGAAAGCCTTTGTTGCCTTCTTTTGGCACAATAGGGGCAATGATAAAGGAATTTACTTTATAAGTTTGCAATAGCTCTGATTTGGTAAGAAAATGATCCGACAAAGAGAAGCTGGAAGTAGCGCGGTTATTCTGTATCAAATCCAGGTATTTCTGGTTTTTGCTTGTTAGGTCAGATTCGATCTGGGTGATCTCGTCGGCAAAATAGCCGATAGATAAACAAGGAACGAATTTGCGTTCCGCCGCATTCCAAAGAAACAAGCAGGCTTTTTCAAATCCCAATTCTTTGAGGTGTTCTGCATTGAGCACTTTAAAGATCTGGTTTTCTTCCAGGGTAGTGCTCATGGTTTTGGCAATTTTTTGCAGTGCGTACAGGCCGCCGACTTTTTTATCCAATGCTTCCTGGGTTTTGTTCAGTTCCATGTCAGTGCGCACAATCAACTTCGCCTGTTCATCCATTTCGTCCAATGACTTTTTCAAGCTTGTAATTTCCGTATCCCTGCGCCGGATAGCCTCCATTTTATTTGCCACGACGATTGCCAGGGCAAGCGCTACAAGTACGCTAGTAACCACTACTATAATTTCCAGCATAGTTTTTCGATTATCCTCCTATGGCTAAGACCGTAATCGTTTGGTTGTGGAAATAGGCCCGCCCCCGGTAATTTATCGCGGTTAAAGGGGCTTGTTCTCCGAAAGTATATAAACCGATTACCGGGACAGCAGGTTGCAGTTCTTTCTTAA
Source organism: Candidatus Omnitrophota bacterium (assembly GCA_028717885.1). Classification (GTDB taxonomy): domain Bacteria; phylum Omnitrophota; class Gorgyraeia; order Gygaellales; family Profunditerraquicolaceae; genus JAQUMX01. The sequence goes on along the minus strand of JAQUMX010000021.1, from coordinate 19,541 downwards.
AGATCTCCAATTCTCGGTAGGCGTTTCTGCCTAATAAAATGTACCGGGAAATCGAATCAAAAACCAAGACGAAAATAATATTTTTTCCGATTAGGTTATTCTTTGCTTCTTGCAGTGCTTGGTGGGTAGCTTCCAGGGCAGATTCTTTTGTGCCGATCATCAGTCTGATTTCGCTGCTTTCCGGTACCTCTCCTTGAAAAACTAATGATCCGTCATACTGAACCGAGAGGATATTACGTAAAAGGTATTCTTTTTCTCCTTCCAAGTAGATGCCGATCGGATAAAGGACAGAAATGCGCTTTAGTTCATTTTTAAGTTCCGCCAGGCTATAAGCGAAGTACTCTTCGTACAGTTTCGAAGCGACCTTACCGTCGATCTCGTAGACAATATTGCCGCGGGAACTGGTAACCTGCCTGGGTTTACCCAGCGGCTGCCAGCCGTGTTTTACTCCCAGGCCGTAGCTTAATTTTCCTCCAAAGAGCACGCCACATGCCCCGTCTGAAAACGCCTCTTGGTTAAAATGTAGCGACGATTTTACGAACCGCATATCATCCGATGCGGAAGCCCCGACAAGAGGAAAGCTTGTGCCTAATCTTTGTTGCATGCCATTGACGAAATTCGAAGCCTCTTTCATCATGCCGTCGAGAAAAATAATGCTTAAGTCCCTGCGGATATCCCGGAATCCATAAAGTAATTTCTCTCCTAATTCTTGTCCGGAGCCCAAGGTCCCTTTAGAGGCAACATCCTTTACGCAAGCAGTATTAAAATATACCCCTTCGGGGAAATTTAATAGCAGTACCGCGATGCCCTGCTTCATAATTCCTTGCGTAGTAAGGATTGCTGCGCTACTGCAACCGATTACCGGAGCGCCCTCCAAATAAACGCTGATAGTTTTTAAAAGGATGGAATTGGATAGTTCGATCGAACTAAAGACTAAGGCTAAATCAACCTTTTTATTCTGCAGGTTTATTTTTGCCTGGTGCACTGCTTCTTGCGCAGCGGTAAGCAGGTGTTTTTCTGCGCTTAAACCTAAACCGGCATATATAGTTGGCATGCCCTATAGTATATAATACCGAGAGCGCCAGGGTCAACAATTTTATTGACCCAGCCATTCATTCAAGTATAATATACCACTGAAAACGGCCCCATCGTCTAGCCCGGTCTAGGACGCGTGGTTCTCAGCCACTAAACACCGGTTCAAATCCGGTTGGGGCTATATTGAAATTGTCAACGGAGCCCCGGAATTGTTTTTTAATATCCCGGGACCGTTGGGGCTATATTCTCCTTGCAATCTGAAGGATTTTGTGATAAAAAGTATTCATACCAAGGAGGATAGATGCGTGAACATCTGGGTTTTTTAAAAGTTTCCAGCGCAGCGGTAAAGATCGCGGCCTGGATTTTTTTATTCCTGGGGGTTATCGGAGGCACTTCGATAATTTTAGGGCTTGTACCCGGGAACCCGCGTTGGTGGGGAATGGTAGTTTTGGCTATTTATGCCTTTATTTTCTTTTTTCTCTATCTCATGGCAAAGATTGCAGATCTGATGATTAAAATTATCAATGAAGTAAAGAAAGAATAACAAGGAGGATGCATGAAGTTCGGTAAATATTTGTTTTTATCGGTAACCGCTATTTTTATCATTGCCGGTTGTACAAAAGCACGGCAATCCCAGGAAACTGCTCAGCCTACCCTGCCAAAAGGGGCCGTAATCGTAGCGAAGGTTGGCAATTTCTATATTACTGCAGATGACCTTAAGAAAGAAATCGAAAATTATAATTCTTTGGTGAGCGCCCAAGGGATGGCGAAAAATAAAATCGAGACCAGGGATAAAAAAATATCTTATTTAAAAGACGATATCGTGCGTAAGTATATTTTATATAAAGAAGCTTTGTCCAGAGGGTTAGATAAAAAAGAGGATATTGCCAGGGCGTTGCAGGATACCAAGGTCTCGCTTTTAGTGGCAGCCCTTTTACGCGATGAAACCGAAAGGATCGAAGTCACCAGTAAAGAAATCGAGGATTTTTATAATCAGAACAAAGATATGCTTAGAGAGCCCGAGCAAAGGAATGTGTTCGAAATCATGACTCCGACGGAAGAAGAGGCGAAACAGGTTTATATCGAATTGCTTAAGGGCACGGATTTTACTAGCCTTGCCAAGCAATATTCGAAGGCGTCTACAGCTGCAAACGGCGGGGAGGTGGGGCTGATCAGTTATGAAGCAGATCCCAAAAAACGCGTGCGTTTCGATAAGTTTTATGAAGTGGCTTTTGCCCCGACTTTAGATTCCGGAGGGGTCAGCAATATATTTAAAGGCCCGGACGGTTTTTATATCGTAAAAGTCGAGAGCATCAAAAAAACCGAAGCCAAGCCGCTGAATGAGCTTTGGGATAATATTAAAAACTATCTCTTATTCGAAAAACAGCAGAAAGCGATTGCCGAATTGGCAAATAAGCTTTCCGGAGAAACCAAGATAGAAATCTATGAGGGTAAGATAGAGTAGTAGAATATGGCGCTACCTAATTTACCGGCACTAAAAAAGAACCTCCCATTGGTTATCGCTGGCATCTCTGCGCTGCTTGCGGTCTTTTTCATTAATATGTACATTAAACAGCAGGGGGAAGAGGCAAGGCAGAAGGTGGAGCAGAGCCAGAAAAATATCGCTACTATCGTAGTAGCGGCGGGAGATATTCCCCGAGGCACCAAAATTACCGATCAGATGATCAGGGAAGAGCGTGTGCCGAAACAAAAGGTCAAGCCTAATACTGCCACCTCTGCCGCAAAAGTACTTTATAAATATGCGCTGGTTTCTTTAAAAAAAGGCGAAGCGATTCCTTTAGATAAACTTGGCGTACCAGAAGAAAAAAGATTGCCGGATATTTTATCTTCAAGGATACCACCCGGGAAACGTGCCGTGACTATTCCCGTAGATGATATTTCTGCAGTTGGCGGGATGATACAGCCGGGAGATGCCGTAGATGTAATGGGCCTGGTTTCTATTCCCGGGCCGGAAGGTAAGCAAGGGGAGAATATTACTACCTTGCCTTTATTTCAGAATATTCAGGTACTGGCAGTGGGTAATGAATTGAATCCCGGCCGGCCGTCGGAAAAACCAAGATCGAATATCACGCTTGCTTTAGCGCCTCAGGAAGCCAACATTATTACATTTATGCAGGAATACGGGAAGATTCGTTTGGTCCTGCGTTCGCCCGGAGACAAACAATCCGCGCACAGTGTGCCTACGGATTGGGATACGGTTTTAAGTACCATTTTACCGCAGCAGCATCGGCCGGAACAGGCCCCGAGCCTTAAGCCCAGAAGGACAATTGAGATTTATCACGGAGCAAAAAAGGAACTTAAGAGTGTCGAATAGAAAATCAGGGTTCGTAAAAACGAAATTTTATTTTTCTTTGGGCGTATTTTCTTTTCTGATTTTTTGTTTTATTCCGCGCTCAGAAGGCAATATTTATTCTAAGGATTGGCAGGACGACGAAGTAGGCACGGTGCAAATGATCGTCGGCGACACACGAGGATTTCCTACCAATACCCCGCATCGGATTGCCATTAATAATCCTGAAAGCGCGGATGTGGTGGACGCCAGCAATACGGAGATTACAGTCAGCGCCAAATCTCCCGGCTCAACTACTTTGACGTTTACGGATATCCAGGGAGAGCAGGTGATTAAAATCCGCGTGATTCCTGAGGACGTCGAAGAATTAAAATATCGGGTGGACAAACTTTTAGAAACTTTAAATTTCTCGGAAATCTATACCCAGGGATTGCCGGAAGAAGGTAAAGTAGCGATTCTTGGTAAAGTGAATAATCAACAAGACAAAGAAAGGATTGCCACTATTCTCGGAACGCAATTAAGGGAAAAAGTTGTGGATTTGACCTTGGTTAAAGAAGATGAAGTAGTAGTAGATATCGATGTGCAGGTACTGGAAGTTGACCGGGGCTCGACTAAAACTTTGGGGTTTACCTGGCCAAGCGGGGTAACAATTAATGAAATTGGTTCACCCGGGATTACCTCGCAGGGGAATATGAACGTTACTAATCAGGGCGGGTTTGTGACGACTTCAACCACTCAAGCAACTCCCGGTACTGGCTGGGGGACGTTATTTAGAGTCTTAAATTTGAGCCGTGATGCCTTCCAATTGACAATTTCGGCCTTAGTGCAAGAGGGTAAAGCGCGCATCCTTTCCCGGCCGCGCCTGGCTTGCCAAAGCGGCAAGGAGGCAGAGCTTTTTGTTGGCGGAGAAAAGCCGGTTTTTACTACCCAGTTAGCTACTTCCACAGGATCTCAGGGTACTAATATCGAGTATAAAGAATATGGAATAAAATTAAAAGTCAAGCCTACCTTAACCGAAGATGCGAGTATAAAGTTAGCCTTAAATGTGGAAGTAAGCGAAATCGGAGAAGCTGATACGATCGGTACCACCAGTAATGGTACAATCAGCGCCAAGGCTTATCCTTTGACAAAGCGTTCTGCGACAACCGAACTTTTTATCAATGACGGGCAGACCTTAGCTATCGGCGGGTTGATCAAACAAAAAAGCGAAGAGAGCATAAATAAGGTCCCGGGGTTGGGGGATGTCCCGATATTAGGCGCTCTTTTTAGAAATAAATCCTCGCTTACCGGAGGAGGGGCAAACGCCAAAAGCAATACCGAATTATTTATTACGCTTACCCCAACGATTATTATGAATAAATCTGCCAAGAAAATAAAAATAGAAAATGGAGTTGCCGCCCCTATAGTAATATCTGCCGCAGGCCAAGTGAATCCTCAGGATGCTTCGAGGGAAAATTTTATGAGCGTAATGGAATATAGCAGTATCGTGCAAAAACGTATCTTGCAGAGTTTAGCATACCCTTCCAGCGCTAAGGCAGCAGGGTTTGCCGGCACGGTAAAATTAGGATTACATATTTCTTATATCGGTGACCTCATGGATGCGCAGGTAAAGCAATCCTCTGGGTATAAAATTCTCGACGACGACGCAATCAAAACAGCAAAGAGTATCGGCACATATCCGCCTTTCCCATCTTTTATCGATGCGAAGGACATTTGGATAGATGTGCCGATTATTTACAAGGCGGACTAATATGGCTAAAACAATAGCAATCTTCAGTACTAAGGGAGGCGTGGGAAAAACTTTTATCGCCATGAATCTGGCAGTCTCTTTAGGTTATTTTTCCGGTAAAAAAGTCGCGTTAATCGATTTAGACTTGCAGGCATTGGGGGATACTTTGAAATTGCTGGATGTTTCTGCCTCCAAGTCTATGTTGGATTTAGCGGATAACCTGGAAAAAAACCCGCAGGGAGTCTCCGTGAGGGATTATATGGTAAATATCGAAAAATTTAAAATCGATTGTTTACCGGCGGTTTTAACCATGAAACAGGCAGCGCGGATGAATAGCAATAAAATCCGCATGGCGCTTAAATTTTTGGAATCGCAGTATGAATATATTATTGTGGACGCCGGCAGGGCTTTTACGGAAAGTTTGTTTACAGTTTTTAACCATGCGAATTTGATTCTTTTAACCGTGACCCCCGACGTGATTTCCGTTTATCAGACCAAATGGAGTTTGGATACGTTGCAGTCATTGCATATGCCGCTCAATATGGTTAAATTAGTAATCAACCGTGCGGAAAGCGTTGGCGGAGTAAGTTGGCAGGAAATCCGCGCGGCAATTCCTTGCGAAATTATCAGCCGGATTCCTTCCGAAGGAAAAAGTGTAGTCCTGGCTTTAAACCGGCGTATTCCTCTGGTAATTGACAGCCCGAATTCTAAAGTCTCTTTGTCCATTCGCCAATTAAGCGCTGACCTTTTGGAAAGGACAGAGCTTTATCTGGAACATCAGGATATCAATCCCGCTACCCTTACTGAGGCGCAGCTTTTGGCCGAAGAAGGCGCTTTTTGGAAAAAGTTCAAGCTCGACGAAGAACTGCCTGAGCTGGAGGAGAAGAAGGATAAAGATGAGATTACCGAGCTAAAAAAGCGTATCCACCAGAAACTTATTGAAAAGCTGGACTTGAAGCATCTCGAAATAGATATGGGGGATCCGAGTAAGGCCAAACAGATCCGGGAAAAAACCGAAGGGATCATCTCTACGTCTTTAGCGGAAGAAACCGGGGTGTTTCTTTCCTCGTTCGATGTGCGCAAAAGGCTGGTTAAAGAAATTGCCGACGAAGCGCTGGGCTTAGGGCCCCTGGAAGATTTGATCAGTGACCCGGGTATCAGTGATATCCTTGTAAACAATAAGAACCAAATTTATGTAGAGCGCGAAGGAAAGCTGGAATTGTCCACCAAGAGATTTCTTTCCAATGAACAGGTGCGTCAGATCATCGAAAGGATTATTGCGCCCTTAGGTAGGCGTATTGATGAGTTAGTGCCGATGGTGGATGCTCGTTTGCCTGATGGCTCGCGCGTTAATGCGATTATCCCTCCGTTAGTACTGACTGGGCCTACGCTAACGATTAGGAAATTTGGCCGCGAGCGCTTGACCATTGACGACCTGCTTAAATTAAACAGTTTAACTAAGCCGATGTCTGATTTTCTCGAGGCGGCTGTTAGGGTAAGAAAAAATATTATTGTTTCCGGCGGAACCGGCTCAGGAAAAACTACCGTGCTTAACGTGCTCTCTACGTTTATCCCGGCAAATGAGCGTATTATTAGTATTGAAGACGCCGCAGAATTAAAATTAAAACAGGAGCACTGGGTACGCCTTGAGGCAAGGCCGAGCAATATCGAAGGCAAAGGCGAAATTTCTATCCGTGATCTTTTTCGTAACTCTTTAAGAATGCGGCCTGACCGGGTGCTCATCGGCGAATGCCGCGGCGAGGAAAGTTTGGATATGCTTCAGGCAATGAATACCGGCCATGATGGTTCCTTAACTACTATTCACGCCAATTCTCCGGCGGATGTTTTAACCAGGTTGGATTCGATGATTCTGATGTCAGGCGTAGAATTGCCGATCAGGGCAATCCGTGAAATGGTAGCCTCCGCAATTAACTTAATCATCCATACTGCCCGTTTAAGTGACGGTACCCGTAAAATCACCCAGATTACCGAAGTAATGGGCTTAAAGGATGAAACACATATCAACTTGAAAGACATTTTTATTTTTAAAGCCACTGGCATGGATGATAAGGGCAAGATTATCGGTTCTTACCGGGCGACCGGAAACACCCCGTCGTTTATGGAAGAAATAAAAATCAGGGGAATTTCATTGTCCGAAGATTTATTTAAGGCCCCGCCTCAATAAGGCCTATTTCTTATGCGCCTGATTAACCAGACGAAAAATGCCATTCTCGCCGAAGAAGTTCTTTTTGCTGAAACGAGCCTAAAAAGGCTTAAAGGCCTTTTGGGCAAAAAAGATTTTGCTAGCGGCCAAGCGTTAATTATCAAGCCTTGCAATTCTGTGCATACTTTTTTTATGCGTTTTGCTATTGATGTGATTTTCGTAAATAAGCATCACCAGATTGTCCAGGTGATCCCCAATCTTAAACCTTTTCGCATGCCGCGTCCTTATTTTCGCGCTGCCTACGTAGTTGAGTTGCCGGTTGGAGTAATCAAGGCAACTGCAAGCTTACCCGGAGATATGCTCAAGCTGGAATAGCGATGTTTTAAATAAGGGGTGGCCCTTTGGGGAACGTCCCCATTGTTATTTATTGACAAAATTGGACATTAATCGTATAATTTAATCAAGAAAAAATGTCCAATCTGGAGATAAAATGGGCATAACCCATAAATTAAAGCCAGAAATCCGCGATTTCGTCTTAGAAACTCAAAAGAATAACCTCAAACTCAGCTGCCGTAGTATCTCTGACCTGGTTTACGAAAAATTCCAAGTTAAGATATCAAAGTCCAGTATAAATGCTTTAATTAAAGGATCCGGCTTAAGCATGCCAGTAGGAAGAAGGCGGGTTAAGCCGTTTCAGGAAACTCCGATTAAGAAAGTAATTGAGGATGCTGCACAAGCAGTGCTTTCTATCGAAGCGCCGCCGGAAGTGCCGGCGTTAGAGCCCCCTAAAGAAGAAGTCGCCCCTCCAATTGCCTTACCTGAAGAGCCAATAGTTGAAGAAGAATCTTCGTCGGTAATTAAGCCCGAGCAGGAAGAAAAACCAGTAGAGCCTGTAGCTGAAGAAAAACCAGTAGAGCCTGTAGCTGAAGAAAAACCAGTAGAGCCTGTAGCTGAAGAAAAACCAGTAGAGCCTGTAGCTGAAGAAAAACCAGTAGAGCCTGTAGTTGAAGAAAAACCAGTAGAGCCTGTAGCTGAAGAAAAACCAGTAGAGCCTGTAGCTGAAGAAAAACCAGTAGAGCCTGTAGCTGAAGAAAAACCAGTAGAGCCTGTAGCTGAAGAAAAACCAGTAGAAGAGATCATTCCCGAACAAGTTCCCGTTGCCGACGAGAAATTGCCTGAGCCGGTAGCCCAAACTGTAGAGGCCGCAAAAACAGCCGAGCCGATTTCCCTGGATACTACCGGAGCAATAATTTTAAAAGCCGCGGATTATCTTTTCGGCGGCACTTTCTATTTAAGCGAAATCATTAAAAACCGTCTCATCTCCCGTCCTCACGATGCGGTTGCCTTAACGGAAACTCTCCTCTATGCTCCTTTATGCGAAGTCACTTTTAACCAGCCGATCGAAACCAATCATCTACTCTGGTCATTAACCAAAAAGAAATTTACTTTAGAAGAATTAAAATCGTTTCTTAATGAATTAGATCAGATGAAATCAATGAATAAAGAACTGTATTCGACTGTGCAAAAAGTTTTTCGGCTGGTAAAAGGGGTTGAGGCAACCGTAGCTAACGGAAATAGTTTTTATTTTGACGGGCAGCTACACTCCCTCTGGTCCACTAAGGACACGCCTGATGATTTCTCTACAACTATATATAATATAAAGAGTTATATTAATGAAGCTTTGATAAAAACCGAGCCGTTTGTTTTGCTGCAGACTCAGGGGTTTGACGCACCGGCTAAAGAATTAGAGGATTTTATCTTTGCTTTGGAGGGCACAGAGAACCCGATTGACCATTTGACTATTTATGATTCAAAACTTAATGGGATAGACACAATCAAGCTGGAACAACAAAAGAAACGATTCTATATCTTTGCGCTTTGGCCATGGCAGTTCAGCCGCTATCGAAAAGTAAATTTTTCCGGTGAGTTCAAAGAAGTGCATTTTGATGCGCTCAGGAAAACATTTTTTGCCTGCGAAGGAAAAATAGAATTATTATTGCCAGGTAGAATTAACGCTTTGCCATTGAGGGCAGTCGCCTTAAAAACTTCCCTTAGCGAAAAGATCAAGTTAGCGATTTTAACTAATTTACCGACGGATAAAACAAATTTAGAAGAAATCGTAGATATTTTTCTTAGGCATTGGCCTAATCCGCAAGAGTCCTTTGATACCTTTAGCCGCAGGCTGGAGCTTTTTACTTACACCGGAAATAGCACGAAAGGATTTAACCTGGAAAAATTGAAATTTGACCAGGATAATCTTTCTGATATAAGAAAACTTCTGGATTATTATTTGCGGGGGCTAGATATGTTTGTGCGGTCTAGCCTTTTGCCTTCAGGCTACGAAGAAAAAGACTTTTCTTTGCTTAAGGAGCGTTTTTATGGTTTAAAGGTTAATCTGAAACAGGAAGAAAAAATAGTAAAGGCGATATTCTTGCCGGAAGAAGGTTTTGCGTTTCGTAGTGACCTCGAATTTCTCTGTAATCGGCTTAATGAAAGGCAAATTAAGGCGCAAAATGGCCTAAAAGTGTGGTTTTCTGTAGCATAACTCTTTGCGATTAAAAGAGTTACCTTAAAAAGAGAATAAATCTTCCCGAAAATTGCCCAAGAAAATACCCCCTAAATTACTGCCCTTATTAAGCTGATTTTTTTGTAACCGTTTTCAGTATCCGAGGGGAAATCGCTTGACAAGTAAAAAAGAGAATGTTATATTTTAAGTGCAATTAGAAATACACGGACACGAAAAGGCAATTCTTAGGCTGGAGGGCCTAAGGAGCGCAAAGCCACGGGACGCTCGCAGAAATTTGAATTTATTGTTTTGCTTTGGGTCAAAGCGAGAAGTTAGCCGGCTACCGAAATCCGTAGAAAGAAATGGATTTCGGTTTTTTATTTGACAAGTTGATAAAAAGTTTAATAAAGATTTTAATAACTCAAATAAAGGAGGTGATGAGTTATGTTAAGGAAACTGCGGAAAGCACAGGCGACATTGGAGTATGTGTTGATTCTTACGGCGTTAGTAGGAGCATTTGTGGCGCTTAAAGGTGTTGTGGCCAACAAAATGCAGACAGGGTTTACAGAGGTAACCAATAACGCAGCAGATATAATGGGCAAACTCACTTTTAAATAAACAAATTGATATTTGAAAGACCATGAGGAGGTGAAAAAAATGTTAATTAATCTCAGAAAAAAAGCTCAGAGTACAGCCGAATATGTAATGCTTTTTGCGATTGTCCTGGGCGCAGTAGCCATGGCGAGAAGTTATTTATCCAAGGCTATCGCTGGCGGTATCCAATATCAGGCTAACCAGTTGCTTACTTCGACCGGTGGAGACCTGTATGATTCTACATTGGATAAGAAGAATACCAGCAAGAGCGCGCGCCAGAGCAATGAAAAGCAGCATCAAGAAGCGAATTTGGATGAAAAACATGCTTATAATGAAACCATTAGTGCTAATGTAGAACATGCTAGTATCGGCGGTGATTTGCAGGAAGCAGAAGACGCAGCTGATGCATTCAAGATCGCAGGAGAAACTTGGGATGCTAGAGGTTCAAAAGTTGCAAACCCGTAAGCTTAGGTGCAGTTACGTTGATTCATTAAAAGGAGGTGAGTTCGCATGTTATTAAAAATCGTAAGCAATAAAAGAGCGCAAGCAACTTTGGAATATGCGGTGTTGATCGCGGTGATCGCAGCCAGCTTACTGACGATGAAAAATTACCTGAAAAGAGGTTATCAGGGTAAAATGCGCCAGAATGCGGATACTTTAGGCCAGCAGTTCGCCAGTAAACAGAAAGTCGGCAATACCAGCGACACAACCAGCGTTTCCAAGGAAAAGAGCGTTAACGGTGCCAGTGGTTCTGCTTCACATTCATACACAACGCAGAACGGTAGTGAAACCGGTGTTGATGGCGGAGACGAATATTGGGGAAATTAATATTTACGTTTAAAAATAGAATGAGAATGATTGCCTAAGTTCTCGGGTTATTCTATTTTTAAGGGTCCACTCTTAATGGAGGAGGGATAAGAGTGCTTATAGCAATCTTAGCTTCTATCTTTGTGTTCATCTGCGTGTTCTATCTTGCCAACGCGTTTTACCCATCCGTTGAAAAGCAGACGATTTTCCTCCATAAGAAAAAGATCGACAAAATGAGCCCTAAGCTCGACCAGATGTTTCTGGATATTGCTCCGGAAAAACTGGTGTTTTTGGATATAGCTGCTCCGGTTTTAGGCGCGATTTTAGGCTACATGCTTGTAGAGAAGCCAATCGGCGCAATAATCGGAGGAGCTTTAGGGTTAGCCTTTCCGGTGGTTTTTATCAAGATACTGGAAAAGAAGCGCCGGAAGAAATTTGCCGCGCAGTTGGTGGACGCGATTATGATCCTCTGCAGCTCGTTACGCGTCGGGATGAGCTTGCAGCAAGCCTTTGAGGTCCTGGTAGAAGAGATCGCTCCACCTATGAGCCAGGAATTTAACCTGGTGTTGCGGCAGATGCGCATGGGATTTTCCCTGGAAGCGGCATTAAGCGACTTAAAAAAGCGCATGAAAATCGAAGACCTGGAAATGGTGATTACCTCTTTAATGATTGCCAAGGAAACCGGCGGTGATATTACGGAAACGCTGACTAAAGTTGTAAATACCATTTCTGAACGCAATAAGCTTTTGGGTAAGGTAAAGGCATTAACTATTCAGGGAAAGCTCCAGGGCGGGATTATGTCAGTAATCCCAATTTTCTTTGCGTTTTTTATTTATCAGTCGGATAAGCACTATTTTGATGTGTTTTTCCAGGATAGCTTCGGAAAAGGGCTTATGATTTATGCAGCAGTTTCCGAAGTCATCGGTGCCTATCTGATCATGAAATTAAGCAAGGTAGATGTATAGGTAAGAAAGGGCAAATACAATGCTGACGATTATTTCTTTTTTAATCTTAACGAGCCTATTTTTTGTCGTCTACCAGTTTGTCTACCTGCGTAGGACAGAAGAGACGCATTTGCCCTCACAGATCTTTGATGACGATGAAGCGAAATTTAAATACCCCGGGCAGATGCACAAAGCCTGGACGCCGCTATCGAGTAAATATAAGAGTTTTGAAAAGAGCATCCCGGTTCCTTTGAATTTGAGGCATAAACTGGTAAAGGCAGGTTCTCCCTGCGGAATATTGGAATTTTTCGCCTTTGTGGCTTTGGCTGTTCTAATGATACCTATAGTCGTGCTAATTATCGTCGGTGATAGATTCTCCGTAATTGGCGTTATTTGTTGCGGAGCAGGTTTAGGGTTGGTAATTCCCATAATTTGGTTGAATAAAAAAATCAATAAGCGCCAGTTCCAGATGAAAAGGGACTTGCCTAATGTAATAGACCTCTTAAATATCTGTGTGAGCGGCGGTTTGGATTTTATGCTTGCGGTTAACCGCGTAGTAAGGGATTTAAAGCCTTGCGATTTAACCCGGGAACTTGCCGAGGTGTATCGGGAGACTCAGATGGGCGCTACCCGGCGCGAGGCATTGAAAAACCTGGCTTGGCGCGTAGATATGGCCGAGATGCATTCCTTTGTGCGCACCCTGATTCAGGCAGACCGCATGGGTACTTCTATCGGAGATGCATTAAAGCTGCAGTCCGAAGAAATTAAGATTAAAAGGTTCCAAAGAGGAGAAGCAATGGCCCTGAAAGCGCCGATAAAACTGCTTTTCCCGCTTTTTGTTTTTATTATGCCTGTAGTTTTGATCATAGTCGCCGGGCCGATTATGCTCACATTCTTAAGAGGGAACATGAACTTCGGGTTTTAAGATGAAAAAAAACGCCCAAGGCATGATTGAATATTTTCTTATTTTCTGCGCCGTTTGCCTGGCGCTGGCGGCCTCGAATTTTTTAGGCCGGATGCGCGATGATGTCTTTGGCGTATTTTTTAATAAAGCGACGGCAAGAATAACAAATATGAGGTAAGGCATGAGAATATTATTGGACAGGAGAGCACAGAGTTTATTAGAGTATGCATTGCTGGTAATAGTGATAACTTCTGCATTATTAGCAATGTATCCCTATATGCGGCGCGCAGTTAACGCAAAACTAAAGCACGTCCAGATAGAGCTGAATGAATGGAAGCGCTAAAGGAGTGGACTATGAAGCGTAAAGGCCAAGCTACCCTTGAATATGCGGTTTTGATTGCTGTTATAGCCGCATCGCTATTAACAATGGCGAATTATACAAAAAGAGCGCTGCAGGGTAGGATCCGCGGGACGATTACGAAAATTTCCGATACGCCGGAATACACTTTTGATCAGCTTAAACTTCATCCGCATCTTTTAATCAGTAAAACCGCTGTTAATAAAGATGATTTGGATTTTAGGGCGGGTACGCTCAAAAAGATAAATTTTGCATATTCTCCTAAAGAAACAGAAGGCACAACCCGGACTACTACGAGTTTACAAGAAACCGCTAATTTACAAGACGGCACCGTAATTACTAAAAATAAAACTAATAAGCAAATGGAAAAAACAGAGAGGCTGGTGCCTTATGATCGCTAAACTAAAGAATAATAATAAGGGGATAATGCTTTCTGAATATGTGATGCTCGTCGGCGTTATCATTGCCGGGCTCATTATAGTGAGTGAATATATCGAGCGCACTATCAAGGGCAAGATTGTATATATGTCGGATAATTATTTGGGCGCCGAGCAGGAAACACGCGATTTTCCTTATAACCTTTCCGGAGGCAAACAATTTGTGGACCAATCCGGAGTATATAACATTTCCGGGGATACGTCGATACATAAAACCATGAATATTTCCCAGGATGAGCATGCTGATGGCTCAAGGGATCTAAAAGTTTCGGTTAACGAGCAAAAGCAGTCTCCGGGGATAGATGAATTACAAATGAAAGCTTTACCCGATTACCGCTATCCCGAAGTAGAAAGAAAGGCTTTTGTGCCGAAATTTGTTAGAGCCTCAGAGGGATATGTAGATCCTCCGGCTATGCCAAGCGGCAGCTCAGGCGGCGGCAGTGGAGGCGGTAGCAGCGGCGGTGGTAGCTAAACAGAGAGTAGAAAGCAGGGTATTCAGATGAAAAATCTGCATGAAAGAGGGCAGGCAGTTGCGGAGATGGCGATTTTTGGCAGCATCGTTATTTTTGTCCTTAGCGTATTAATCGCCTATGTCCAGAAACTAAATGATCAGCAGCTTTCGAAAATGGAAAGTTTCCGCCGTGCTTTGCAAAAGGCTACTACATATCAAGACACAGAAACCGAAAGCCCAGGCGCTTCAGTACAGTATTTGTTGGTGCAGCATAGGCGCCACGCTGACCTTGCAGGTGGCTTTGGCAAAGGAATCACTGTCCCTACGCACAGCGATGCCAGTGTTTATTGGGCAATTCCAACAGCCAGCCATTATGGCAGTTCTGGCGGCGGCGCTTCCACGGATATGCAGATAGCCAGGATTAATGATGATGAAAGGTCTTCAACCGCAGCAGGGGAGTTTTCAATCAATCTAAAATCTGGGACCGACGACGAGGCGGGCTTAGAATATAATGAAACGAAATATAAAGGGGAAAGCAAAGGCAGCATTGTCAATAGCAGGGATTCTGCGCGTAAAGAGACTGTTACTACAACATTTCCCGGTGCGGATATAAAGCAATATTCTTACCGTGATCCTAGCGGGCAATATCGTTATTACAGCGAAGTGCCAAGTTCCGCCAGAAGAGTGCAAAAGAGGATGCAATGGCAAACCGCTCACTAAGTCTGAAAACTGGCCAGAGCCTTTTGGAAACTTTATCCACATTTATCGTGATTATTTTACTATTTGGTGGTATATTTAAAATCTGGCTCTGGGGTAACAAGCAGATTGTGGCAAGGCAGGTTAGTTATAACGCTGGAAGAATAGCCGCGGGAACCTCTAATATCGACTATGAACTTGTGAAAACCGCGCCGGCAGAGGAGCTAAACGACGCCAATACTTTTGTGGTTCCCTAAAAAAAGAATGAGGTTGGATAAATGCTAAAATATTTATCCAAAAATAGAATAAAAGGTAACGGGGGGCAGGCTGCCCCTTTTTTTATTATCTTACTGGTGCTTATCGTGATCATGGCAATGGTCACGATAAATTTGGGCAAGGTAGGCTTTATCAAAACCGAGACCGCTAATTCTGTAGATTCCGGCGCCTTGGCAGCAGGGTCTGTGATGGCAAACCTTTTTAATGCTATTGGCAAGGCCTCTGAGAGAATGGAGACTTCTTACCGGGATTTTTTCGACGAGATATCCATACTTTTTATCACTGCTTTGGAACATACAATTTCCGCTATCATCGAAGGTTCGAAAGCCAGGGTAGAAGCGCAACAGGCTAAAGATCTGGCTTGTAGTAATCCCTGTAGCGCAGCTGCCCATCTTAATAACGCGCTTAGCAATTTGTCCACGGCAATGTGCGAAACCGACGCCTTAGCAACAACCATGAATGAAATCAAGGATACCCTAATTAAGTTTCATGATAAACACAATGATTATTATAAACAAGTCAGGGCATTGGCAGAATCAAGCCGGCAGAAGGCGTTGTTGTTCGCTAAGAAGTTTGGTTTTATGAATAGCGGAATTGCAGATAAAACAGCTGACCGGCAAGCCTTTGAAAATTTTCTCAGTAGCCCGGCAGAAACTTTTGAATGGTTCGACGGCCAGGAGCGCAGGCATTATGTTGAAGTAAAGGCAAATATCCAACCGGTAGATACATTCGAGCTGAAAGTTACGGAATATCTTTTTTCCAAGGAAAAAGAAATCATCCAGGCAATTATAGATTTGGTAACCAGTGCTAAAGGGCATTTTATGTTGGCGCAAACCTATTATAATGCCGGCCTTGGCTGGTTAAATGCCGCATGTCTCCTTGCCCAGATCCCGGCGCCTTTTGCAACAGAATGCGCTAATGCCCAGGAACAGATTGGGTTTGGCCTATCAGAAAACGATATAGCAATTACTAATCTTAAGGATATTATTCCGAAATTAATCGATGCCTGGAAAGGGCTTTTCCCTAAGGACGCCGTCTTTACAAGCCATTCGGACAGCGACGCAGAGGATCAGATTATCTGTTGGATTGAAGAGGTAATTCACGATCATCTGGTGAAAGTAACAAGCAAACAAGAGCATCAGGGCAGAGATGAAACCGGAATTTGGAATGCCCGTTATCCTGATATTGAAAGCTATAGTCTGGTAAATTTTGAAGGCAAGGGCCAGATTCATAAGGAAAAGAACGGGAGCGGATATCAGGGCCCGGTTTTAAGGTTTAACGCTTCAATAATCGCTACGGATAAATAGCAGTAATGGAGGTTTGTATGTGGCAGAATAGAAGAATATCCGCCGTTATTATTATAAGCATGCTATTTTGTTTTAATACAGATCTTCTATATGCTTCTTGGTGGGATATGAAAACTATTCCGGTGCCAGTCCACACGCAGAAGATTAAGGAAAACAATTATACTTTCGAAAACGCGGAATTTGATGTTGTCTATTATTCTACCACGCTTGATGTTCAAAAAATTTCCGATTTTTACCGGGATAAACTTGCCAAGCTTGGCTGGCAGCAGCGCAGCCTTACGGAAAGGCTTAATGAAATTGAGGGGCTACCAGAAGTTCCGGATTTGGCAGGATTGATGGGCGATAGCTTGATTTTTCGTAAAGGCTACGATACGATCGTAATCCGGTTTATTTCACAAGGAGAGAAAGAGACCAAGTATATCCTTGGAAGGAATAAATTATTCCTGAAAAAAAATATCCCCATGGATATAGCTTCTTTGCCTAGGGAAAATTTAGTGATGAAGCATAATAATATTCCTCAATACCCGGATGCAGAATTAATTAATTTGAAAGAAGGCGCGGATTTTTTTGATGCCACGTGTTCAAGCAAAGACGATCCTATGGTGATCGCGAAATTTTATAAAAATAACTTGTTAAGCAGTGGCTGGAAGTTAAGCCAGGAAAAATTACCTAATAGAGCGTATCCGGCAAAGGAGAATAATTTCTATAACGGGTTGCAATTAGGAATGTTAGAGTTTCATAAATCAGAGGGAGAACATTGCCGAATACATATAATACATCATATTTTTAACCAAGATGTGGCCGTGAGCCAAAGCGACATTACGTATATTACGATAAGCTATGAAAAATAAATTCCGGAAGAATAATCTAGCGCAGAGCCTTTTAGGCTATGTAGTGTTCATTGCGATAGTGGCTGGAGCAATGATCGCCATGAAATTTTTTGTGACCCGCACGGTGCAGGAAAAATACCGCCAGAGTTCTGATGTCTGGGGCGAAGGAGAACAGTATGATCCTGGCAGGACCGCTGGGGGCGTGGGAGGAAGCGCTTGGTATAATCGAAGAGAACGTTGCTCTGAAATATTGGCAAAATATGACGGTTGGCAGGCGGCATTACGTAATTTATTCGAAAGGATAAGCAAGCTTCAACAGGAAATCGCAGATTTAGAGGGTAGGGCAGTTGCACTTGATTCGCGCGCGGCAGATGCCGAGGCGCAGGCGAAACGGCTGGACGAAGAACTGCTTCCTGACCTCGCTGCAGAGGTGAGAAAAATAATCCCTCCTTTAAATGCAGAAGCAGAAAAATTAAGAAACGAAGCAAAGAAGAGAGTCGAAAAGATTAAAACACTTAATGAAGAAATCAAAAAACTGCAGAAAAAAATCGAAGACTTTAAAAAAGCCAACCCAGACTGCTTCTAATCTATACGGGGACGTTCCCCAAAGTGCCACCCTTACCTTAATTTAAGCGCCATATCAAGAATGCGATCGTAAGCCCTCTCTTCGTAGAGGTATTTTGTATAGGCTTTTTGACGGCCTGAATCTGTGTTTGCTAATTCCTTATATAAAGGGTTGACCCAATTAATAATGCTGTCGAATTTCCCTTCGGCATAAAAACAGAAACTACTCCAAGGGTAGCTTGATAATGATCCCGTAAGTTGAGCGCGTAACGGATTTCTTTCGATATAGCGAGAACATTCTAGCAGGTAGTTTTCTTTATCAATAAATAAACTTTTGTAACGATTTTGAAAAATAAATCCAGCTGCGTTATATTTGTTGCGAAAATAAATCGCGTAGACTTGAAGAATTCCTTGCATAAACTTTGGTAGGTATTTGCCTTCTGGCGCATGAATCAGCAAGTGCAAATGATTAGGCATGAGGCAATAGTTCGTAATATGAATATTATGCTTATTTAGATATTGCCTAATGACTGATATGAAGTAGCAGTAATCATCCTGCGAATAAAACAAAACTCGTTTATCATTTCCTCTACTAATAACGTGGTAATAACTATTGTTAATCAGCAGCCGATTCCTCCTAGCCATGGTTACCTCCTGTAATAATAGACGCGCAATGGTTAGATATCTAACGAAAATAATGCAACTATTCATAATGCCTGCCAGAAGGGGTGTCCCCTTGGGGAACGTCCCCGGTAATTGGACATTAATTTGAGGTTAAAACAGCTAATTTTGCATAGAAATAAATGTCCAGTCTAAAATTATGCGAAAATAAATGTCCAATCTAAAATCCTAAATGAATGTTTAAAAAACTACTTGTTATTGGTAGAAAAATACACAGTTTTTTCAAAAAGTAAATAAATTAAGTGAGGATTTTTAACAGTAAGGACAATTAAAACTATTCTTTCGAAAAATTTTTTAAAATCTGAAAACGTTCTCTTTCCGCTCTTGTAATCATCTTGACATGAATATTATTTATGGCATACTTTAGGCGTCATTTGAAATGCCACGGAGCGAAAATCCGTCGGGAAACAAAGACGGATCCGCTGAGAAATCAGGAGGTAAACCTCGAGCGATCGAGGGGCGCAAAGCCACGGGTCTTTTAGAATCGCACTCATAAAATTTTCTTCATAAAAGATAGCCGGGTTGCCGAACCGATGGTAAAAATCAGGTAAAGGCAACTCGGTTTTTTATTTGACAACTTAATAAATAATTTAAAAAAATATTTAAAAAGGGGGAGAAGATGAAAATCCTTTTCTGGAAAAAAGCGTTAGTCCTGCTGTTTGTCTTTTCTTTAATTTCTTTTGTCGGTAAGGTAGGCAATGTATACGCACAAGATGAGGAAGGCGGCGATGATTCAGGTGACTATGGTGATTATGAGGACTATGGTGACTATGGTGATTATGAGGACTATGGTGATTATGAGGACTATGGTGATTATGAGGACTATGGTGATTATGAGGACTATGGTGACTATGGTGATTATGAGGACTATGGTGACTATGGTGATTATGAGGACTATGGTGACTATGGTGATTATGAGGACTATGGTGACTATGGTGATTATGAGG
>JAQUMX010000020.1:26123-28668 GCA_028717885.1 Candidatus Omnitrophota bacterium | reverse complement strand
GGCAAAGCCTTAACCGAAATGTTTTTGAAATCATCCTTATATCTGTCAATGGCTACCCTGAGGTAACTAATCGCATCCGAGTATTTCACCCAAAGCTGTTTCTGCATTGCGCGGGCATCGTCTAAAGGCGCAAAAAGTATAAAATTAAGCTGTTTAACTCCCAAATTGTGCATTAATCCCGCTATTTCAGGAACCTGCTTATAATTGACCGAGGTAATTACCGTATTCGACCTGCAGGAGATCCCCTGGCTGACAATATTTTTTATCGCCCTGATGGCATTTTCAAAAGACCCCTTATTCTGCGTTAAAGTATCGTGGATCTCGGCATTTGCCCCATGAATCGATATTAAGACATCGTTCATGCCTGCATTTTTCATTTCTGATACAAAATTCTCATCGCTAAAACGGCTACCGTTGGTGATCACGGTAATATCTTTTATGCCCAATTTTCCTGAGGCAAACGATACCAGTTCTACAATGTCTTTTCTAAGCGCCGGCTCTCCCCCGGTTACTTCGAATACCTTTATTCCCGATCTTTTCGCCTGCAACATGATATCCCTGGCTTTTTTTCCGTCAATATTAACACATTCCTTTTTCCGGCCAAGAAAATAGCAAAAAAGGCAGTTATTGTTGCAGATATAACCTAAATTAATATCCAGCCGAGGCGTAATAGGCATTTGGCTGCCTTTACGCGAAAAAAATCCTATAAAAGCCGCCTGCAAATACCCGCAAGCGGTAAGAGCCTGCGCGGCCATGAATAAAATACAACCTAAGGATATCTCAAATAACCCGCGGCACCCCTGCCTGAGGTTTTTGTAAAAAGACAGATAAGCCCTCAAAGGCATCTTTTTTAAACTCGGGTATTTATCGCGTAATTTATACGCCATTCTTCCCTGGAGAAAGTGCCGCTGGATAAAATTAAACAGGGTAACCGTTTTATCGTGGTAAACTTTTATGTTTTTGTCGATCTTAAGCTTGCAGCCGTTTTGTAATAGCCGGAGATTTAAATCCCGGTCTTCCCCCGCCGCTTCTCTAAAATTTTCATCAAAGCCATCAATGTTAAGCAAGGCCTCTCTTTTATAGCTGGCATTGCCCATAAGCAGAAAAGCCGCCTCTTCCTCGTTACAACTTTGCTCCAAAAACCAATTGCAGTAACAGGAACTCACCCTACAGATAATTGAATCTTTCGGGTCAATTGCGATATAGCCTCCGATACCTTCTGTTTGCCCTGCCCTCTCCCAAGCTTGCGTAAATGCATCTAGCCAATTTTCCTGCGGCACTGCATCCGCATCGAGAAAAATGATGATTTCGCCTTTTGAATTCCTGATCCCTAGATTTCTTGCCTTAGCCGGGCCACCATGCTCTACAAAAAAGTAATGCGCCTTCATTCCGGAAAGCGCTTGTTTAACAGCTTCTTCTACATCCGGCTGGCCCCCGTCGTTAACAATAACAACTTCGGAATCAGCGCGTTTTTCCAGCTGTACGCGTAAAGCCAGAAGGCAACGCCTTAAATCCGGGATCTTGCTATAAACAGAAATCACGATGGAAAACTTAATTTGGCCCATATTCACGCCTATTATGAATAATAAAACGGGTAAAATTTCCCCGTTACTTTAAATATATTTTTTAGCACCGGCTTGAGGCAGCGATCAGCGATAATTACTGAATAAGTGCAAAGAATATCTAACAATCTCAAAGATGCCTTGGAATAAAGAAAATGGCGTAATTTATCTTCGTTAACAGCCAAGAGCCCTTCTTGCTCCTTTATTAACCCCTCTTTAATAGCGATTTGCTGCATTAATGTCTGCGGCATGATTCTTATCCAGGCAAGGCTTATCCTTACCCTGCCAAAAAGAAATAAAAAAATCTTTGCAAATAAAAACAGGGATCTAATCATTCCGAAAAATGTCTGCGCGGGATGGATACAGAAAAAATTATATGATACAATTATGCGTTTTTCATTTCTGATAATACTTATGCTTCTGTCGATATCGCTTAAGGTAATCCCTTTCCCTAATAATTTAAGCCCCTTCTCCGTAGCCGCATCCGGCGAAAACTCAACATAACTGCATCCAGATGAAACTGCAAGCGCCAACAGTTCTTGGGAAAAGTTTTTTAAATCAAACCAGGCCCCCCATTTGACGCGCAATTTCCTTTTTAGTATTTCTGAACAGATCTGATAGGCGTGTTCTTGCGGCACGTTGAAAATATTATCGGCAAAGCTAAAAGTCCTTAGGCCGTATTCTTTTGCCAAAAATTCTATTTCGTCAACCAATTTGACCGGATCTTTCAACCGCAGCAACCTGCCGTTAAGCTGCGGATAACTACAATAAGCGCATTCATGTGCGCAGCCGCGCTTTGACTGTATTCCGAAAACCTGGTAATCATCACAAACATATCTAGAAATATCCAAGACTTCCGGATTAAGAGAAAACATATCCAGTTTTTCAAAATCCGGCAACTGCCTGCTTCCCGTAAAAAAGGGTTCTCCGCCCCTTCTGATAAAGATCCCTCTAACATTTTCTGGATTATCCAAATTATCAAG
>JAQUMX010000020.1:5184-26023 GCA_028717885.1 Candidatus Omnitrophota bacterium | reverse complement strand
CGATCTGTTATACTGAAAAAGATTATGAAAATAAATACTAAACTTATCAGCCTGGCATTTAATGTAATAAAAAAAGATGCCTTGGCTAATCTAGGCATCCTCTTCCGGAGCTGTTTTAATGCCCCCTACGCAATTACTTTGTCAATAACCGATAGATGTAATGCCAGATGTATTACCTGCAACCGCTGGCAATTTGATACCGCCTCTCAAGAGCTCTCCATCGAAACATGGAAAAACTTGCTTTCGGATTTGGCTAAATTCGCAAAACACTGCCAGGTTGCTTTTACCGGTGGAGAGCCTTTCATGAAAGAAGGTTTTTTGGAGTTGCTAAAATCCTCCGAAAAAATGCATATTTACAATAAGGTGATTACCAATGGAGCTGTTTTTAAAAAAGGTGCATACGAAGAAATCCTTAAGGTGGGAGTCGATTTCATCCTATTTTCTCTAAACAGCATTGGCCCGGAAATACACAATCGCTATAAAGGCGTAGAGGGCCTCCATCAAACAATTACCGAGGCAATAAAATACATAAAGAGTAAAAATAGGAAAATTAAAATCGGAGTTTTGTTTATCATTACGAAAGACAATTTTAAAGAGCTTGATGCTTTTGCCAGCTGGATATACTCCATAGGCGTAGATAGCATTGATTTTCAGCCTATCCGCGATAATTTTTGGCCGAGCTTCAAAAAAGAATTCCCAATATCCGCCTCAACGACAAACCCTTTGTGGCAGATAGCTGACCTAAATGAACTAGACAGGCAAATCGATTTATTACTGGAAAAGAAAAAAAGAGGCTTCCCGATTGAGCCGACAATACAGGAATTAAAAGAAATAAAAGTTTTTTTCCGTAATCCGGGCGCAATATCTCATACCCACCATTGCACGATCGGCTTTCGTAATCTCATTATTCTGCCTAATGGGGATGTACAGCTTTGTCAGTATTTTCCGGTAATAGGCAATATTTCCAAGGATAACCTAAAAAAAATCTGGTTTTCTAATGAAGCGCGCCTTCAGCGCCTTGAAATGCTTAAATGCGAAAAGCCATGCCTGGCGGCATGCGTGAGGCAATACAGTTTTTATGATAAGGTTCGCAGTTTTTTAATCCGGCTGCGCTAACATCCTGCAAAATTAGGTATGCCTGCGAATTATAGTGGCGAAAAAAAACGAAACCATCCCGGAAAGAATTGCAAAACCCATAACCAGCGCGTCAATCCAGCCGACAAGAATCGAAACGAGAGAAAACCAGAAACCGCGCTTTTTGTTTAAATATATCAGGAAGTCAAGGTTAAGCGTTATAAACACAATAAAGAAAAATACCCCTACTAGAGGATGGTGAAAAAATCCTAATATAAGAAAAGGTGAAACTATAATACTCAAAAGCTGGTTCTTGCGGGCATGAAAAACCCTTTTACGCTCTAATAGGCCCTTCCATTTTTTTTGTTCTATAAATAGCCTGCTCCATGCAAATGGAATATTAAAATCATTGCGCAGGAAAGAAAAAAAAGTATAAGACTTAAGGTGAATTACCTCCAGGCTCTTGTCGAGCAATATAGTAAGCCCTTTATCGGATAAACGAGATCCTAACTCAGTATCTTCTCCGAATCTATAGGTTGGACAATATGGTTCATAAAATTTTTTTCTAATCGAAAAACAAGACCCGTATATAAAATCGATACGGTCAGGGCAGCAATTAAGCACAAATCTCATATAAAGGTTTTTATACTGGCTGAAGAAATTTTTCTGCGGGCTCATTTCAGATAATACTCCCACGCAAGCGGCGATATCTTCGTGAGATTCAAAAGTCATTACAATCTTTTTCAATGTTTCCTTAAGGATCACGACATCGGAATCAATAAAAACAAGAATGTCGTACTTCGCCTCTTGCGCTCCGAGGTTCCTGGCAGATGCAGCACCGACATTAGCCTTTAGGCTTATTAAAGTTACGGGGTATTTTTTGGCTATCTGCGCCGTTGCATCGTGGCTTGCGTCGTCTACTACAATAACTTCAAAGTCTTTAAAGGAAGAGCCAAAAATAGCGTTAAGACATTTTTCTAATGTTTTATGAGCATTATAAGCTGCGACGACTACAGAACATCTCATATAATAACGGCGGTTTTTTTAAGCAAGGTTTAGATTTCCCTGCGGGCTTCCAGTGCCCTGGAGAGGGTTAAGGAATCAGCATATTCCAGGTTTGACCCCATCGGAATGCCGACTCCGATACGGCTTACTTTTATACCGAGAGGCTTAAGTAATTTAGTTAAATATATCGCTGTCGTCTCTCCTTCGGTATCCGCATCCGTAGCGATAATAATCTCTTTAATTGAGCCTTCTTTAATTCTAGCCAACAGGCTGTTAATTTTCAGATCATTGGGGCCTCTGCCTTCTAATGGGGAAATTGCGCCCATTAAAACGTGGTAAACGCCGTGGAAACTGCCAGCCTTTTCAATTGCCGTGACGTCGCTAGCCTTTTCCACGATACAAACTAAATCTTTTCTGCGGTGCAAGTCCTGGCAGATCTTACAGATCTCCTCCTCGCTTAAATTATTGCAGATCCGGCAGAAACGCACGCTTTCCTTAGTCTTTAAAATTGCTTCCGAGAGGGCGCTAACCTCATCCTTAGGTGTATCGAGAATATGGGTGATGATACGTTCGGCGCTTCTCCTGCCTATCCCCGGAAGCTTGATTAATTTTTCGATCAGTTTTTCGATGGAATCGGTATAAGTGGTCATTCGTCCTTCCTGATTACCCTGCCGCCAAATGCCTCCAGCGCCGATTTCAGGAAGGTATCATCTTCCGCATCCTTACTGGCTGCTTCCTGGGAAAGGATAAAATTAACTTTTAAATTACAATTAGACAATTCCGAAACTGTCCTTTCGATCATTGCGCGGTTTTCCCTGGTTTCCAGGGATTCTTTGTGCAAAGAATAATTTTTGGGGAAGGCTATGGTTAAAATATTTTTCTCGATTTTTACCAAAGCGCCTTCATTAAGATAAGTCGCTACAGACATTTTCACCTTGCTTAATGTCTCAATAATGTTGGCCCATACCGCCCTTACTGCTTCCAGGGAGATATTTTTTGTATCCTCCTGTGCCGGAGGCTCGGGTTCCGCTGTTTTTTTAATTTCTTCATTTGCTATCGGCGCATGATGTATTTTTTTCTCCGCCGGGGGCTGTTGTTTTGGCGCGGTATAATGGGCGCTACCTTCCTTCTTATCGTGGCATAGCTTTACTAAAGTAACCTCCAAAGGAATCCGCAATGATTCCAGGCGCTTGGACATTTCCTGGGTATTTACCAGGGTATTAAAAGTAATAAACAATTCTTCCAGGCTAAAGCTCTGCGACTGCTTTAACAATTTATCGCAGGCCTCCTGCGGCAGGTCTATGAGCTTCTGGTCGGCTTTGGTAATTTTTGCTACCATCAGGTTACGGAAATGCTCGATCAGGTTATTCAGGAAAATACTGATATCCTTGCCCTGGTCAATCAAGTCGTTGAGAAGTTTTAATGCCCCCAGAGAATCCTTTTGAATAATTTTTTCCGTAATCTCAAACAGCATCTCCTGTTCAACCAGCCCCAACACGGAGAGTACGTCTTTTAAAGAAATCGCCGCTTTAGAGAATACTGCCAATTGGTCAAGGATCGATTCCGCGTCGCGCAATGCCCCGTCACTTGCCTTGGCAATAGTAAAAAGGACTTCTTTGTCCACCTTGATATTTTCCGCCGCAGTAATTTTCTCCAGTTGCTTGACGATTTCCATCAATGTAACCCGCCGGAAATCCAGGCGTTGGCAGCGCGAGAGCACGGTGGAAGGGATTTTGTCCGGATGGGTAGTAGCGAAAATAAATTTTACGAAATCCGGCGGCTCTTCCAGGGTTTTTAAAAGGGCATTAAATGCCGCGGTTGAGAGCATATGCACTTCATCGATAATATAAATTTTGAATTTTCCGGTCGTGGGTGAAAATTTGACATTCTCCCGCAGGGCGCGCACATCATCTACTCCGGTATTCGAGGCGCCGTCAATTTCAATCACGTCAAGGCTGCGGCTCTGGGCGATTTCCAGGCAGGAAGCGCATTTTCCGCAAGGTTCGATTGTCGGGCCGTTCTTACAATTCAAGGCTTTGGCTAAAATCCTGGCAGTGGAAGTTTTCCCCACGCCTCTTGGCCCGGCAAAAAGGTAAGCATGCGCCAGCCTCCCCTTTTGTAAAGCGCTCTTAAGGGTCAGGACAATGTGGTTCTGGCCGACAATTTCATCGAAATTCTGCGGCCGCCATTTTAAAGCAAAAACTGTATAAGGCATTTTATTCACCAATGAGTTTTTTAATCTTCGCGGTTAAATCCGCAGGATCAAATGGTTTTAAACTATAGTCATCAGCACAACATTCTTTGGCTTTTTGCGCGATATCCTCGGAACTGGCAGTAAGCAAAATCACCGGGATATGCTTTAGCCCGTCTTCGGTTTTTACTGCCCGGCAAACCTCTCTGCCATCCATTAAAGGCAGGCGGACATCCAGAATAACCAAATCCGGCTTTTCTGCTTTTATCATTTCTAGCCCCTGTTTACCATTTACCGCGGTTAAAATCTGGTATCCTAAGCTTTTCAAACGATAGGAAACCACTTTCAACATGATTTCTTCGTCATCAACTACTAAGACTCTTTTACTCATGACCTATTTTCCCGGCGCTCCTTAAGAGGCAACACAACGTGGAAAACCGAACCTTTCCCAAACTCTGACTCTGCCCATATTTTTCCGCTATGGTGCATAACAATCTCTTTGCAAATTGCTAAGCCTATCCCTGAGCCTTGTGCCCTTTTATCCCTGGTAGTTTCCAATTGCTCGAAACTTTTGAATAACCTGGGCATATCCGCTTCTTTAATCCCCGGTCCGGTATCCTCCACTTTAACATGCGCTATATTTTCTTCAAGAAGAGTAACTAACTTAATTCCTCCTTTATCGGTAAACTTAAGCGCGTTATTCACTAAATTAGTAATTACCTGAATAATTTTGTCCCTGTCGAATTTAAATTTAGGCAGATTATCGGCGTAGCTTACGCTAAACTTAAGCCCTTTATTTTCTGCCAAAGCAGCCATCATTTTATAAACTTCGCCAACAACTTCATTAAGATCATTTTCTACGAAATTAAAGGCCATTGCACCGGATTCAAGCTTTTGAAAATCCAGGATTCCGTTAATTAAGCGCGCCAGCCTATCGACACTAGTCTGGGCTGTGCCTAGCAGGTCTTTTTGCTCGGTATTCACTTTACCTACTGCTCCCTCATAAACTAAATTCACAGATTCTTTAATTGCAGCCAGAGGCGTCCTCAACTCATGCGAAACCATAGAAGTAAAATTCGATTTTACTTTTAAAGCAGCTTCCAGGTCGTGCGAATATTTCTGCAGTTCCTCCCTGGCCTTTTTAAGGTTAGAGATATCTTTGCCAATATGCACCGACCCCAGTAAATTTCCTTTTTCGTCAAAAATCGGAGAAGTGCTGACTAATAGCGGTATGCCTATGTGCGGATCATCTACTTCTTCCGTATGTGACTCTTTATCTATCCTAGTTTTAGCAAAGGGGCAGCCAGGCCAGGGCTTATCTGATTTATGCAACAATTCATAACATTTCTTGCCGATTATCTGGTTAAGCTCAAGCTTGATCGCTTCGGCAAAAATTTTATTTGCCTTTGTAATGGTAAAATTAGTGTCCTGAATAAAAACTAAATCCGTGATTGCATCAAAAGTACGCTGCCATTCCTGCGCCGCCAACCGGACCTGTGTTTCGGTTTTTTTACGTTGCTCGATTTCCTTATTCAGCGCTTCAATAGAAGTAGTGCTGTGTTTTAGATTCTCGGTCATTTCATCGAATGCCCGCGAAAGCTGCCCGATCTCATCTTTAGCAGTTGTGCCTACTTTATAATCCAAGTTGCCCCTGCCGATGATCTCCGTCCCCTTATGCAAGGCGTGAATCGGGCCGGAAATAATCTTTGCTACCAATGCCCCTGCAATCCAGGCAAAAAAAGGAACCATGGCCAATATTACCAGAAACAAATATAAGATTTCCCTTAACGGCGCAAGCACTTCATCGGCATTTACCTCTGCTAATACCGCCCATTGCATCTCTGGGATATATTCATGGGCGCCTAACACCTTAACCCCTAAATAATTCGGGGAAATTAAGGCGACTTCTCTTTTCTTGTGCTCCCGCCCTTCTGCGGTATGCATACGCGCGGCAGTCAAATTCGGCGTATCTATTTTTTCATTCAAAAAGGTGTTGTTCAAAAACCTTGAAGGCGTAATCATATAGCCGTCTTTATTGACAATATAGATTTCTTCCGATTTAAATAATCCCATATTTTCCGCAACAATCTGATTTAACTGCGTTAGTTCTACGCGCGCAGCAAGCACGCCCAGAAATTCTCCGGTCTGGCTATTTAGCATCGGGGCAGATACGGCGATTAGGGGCTTTTTTACGGCATCAAGAAAATAAGCATCTTTTATAAAAACTTTATCTTTCCCGCCTAAAAAAATCGAATCAGCCGACCTGTCCTGGCCGATACTCTCTGTATTGCTTGAGGCAACCACATTGCCGGCTGCATCCATGAGCAAAAATTCATATATCGCAGAATTAGCCTTTTTGGTATTCTCCAGGCGTTTCTGGGCCAATTCAAAATCCTGTTTGGTTTGCGCTGAATTTCTCTGCCGCGACAATAAAAAATTTTCTACGACAACACTTTTTGATAATTGCCCGACAGAACTTTTAAGCATTTCCAGGTATGTATTTATGTGCTGCGTCCTAGAAACAATAACGGTTTTTAATTGGGTATTGATCAGGTTTTGCAGGTTCTTTTTTGCGTATAGATAAAAAAAGGAGGAAGCTACAGAGGTAAGGATTATTGCCGTAGTCAGGAAAGACAGTCTGATCTTAGTAGGAATTTTCATTTTTGAAGCTTTTTAAGGATTGAAACAATTACGGAGAGGCTGGGATTCGAACCCAGGGGCCGGGTTTCCCCAGCCGAATCATTAGCAGTGATTCGCTTTCGACCGCTCAGCCACCTCTCCAAAAATTTTATGAAATAAAATTTTTGGTCCTGCCGCCCACAATAATGTTTTATTTAAGGCGGGAGGACCTTTGCCGCTTCTTCTTAAAAAAATCTTTTAACAATGAGCTGCACTCTTCCTGCAGAATTCCACTTTTAACCTGGATTCTATGATTAAGCTTCCTATTGTTGGCGATATTGACTATTGAGCCACAGGCGCCGGTTTTAGGGTCATTGGCACCGAAATACAAGTGCTTTACCCTTGCCAATACCAAGGCGCCGCAACACATGCTGCACGGTTCAATTGTAACATAAACGCTTGCCTCGCTCAACCACTTTAACTTCAGGGAATTTGTTGCCGAAGTGATCGCCAGCATTTCTGCGTGGGCGGTAGGATCGCCTAAACGTTCGATTTGATTATGGCCCCTGGCGATAATTCTACCCTCATGGACAATTACTGCGCCTACAGGGACTTCATCTTCGCTAAAGGCCTTTTCTGCTTCTTTCAAGGCCTCGCGCATATATAGGATGTGCTTATTGATCACGATTAAAATGCGCCTGGTTGGAATCGAACCAACAACAACTTGCTCCGTAGGCAAGTGCTCTATCCAATTGAGCTACAGGCGCGATTGGTTTGATAGTTTAGAGGCTATATTATAGCAGAAGCGGATTTTTATTCCAGTTTTATAATACTAAAAAAGCGCAAGGCCTTCCAAACTACCAGGCCGATTATTGCATACAAACTGATATGAAAAAGGAAATCCGCCGCAACATTTGCCTTTTTCAAAACCTCTATATCTTCGACGTAAATTACTTCGCAGGCTCCTGCCCCCTTATCTTCCCTATTGGTACTGGACTTTAAGGTATAATGCGCAGCATCAAAGCTTCCCGGTTTTCCAACCAGGTTAGCTTTTACGTTCACTAATTTTCCGATGATTTTAACCTGGTCGCCAACCAGTAAAGATTTGGCTTTTCTCTCCAGGCCAGGATCGCTGATAAGTAAATGATTGTTGGAAAGTTCATTATAATTAAATTTGATCCCTGCCTGGCGAACCCACACCATGCACCAACGGCAATCCTGAGAAAACAATACCTCCCTGTTCCTATGCGCCCCGTTTGCGACGTTACTGCCCCAAATCAGGCATAAATCCAGAGGAAAAACTTTCTCGAATTTCTCGAGGCTAAAAGCCTGGTAATTCATTTTACTGGCAATCAGCCCGCTGATCTCATAACCGTAAACCGGGGTAAGCTCATAGGAATAATCGTTCCTGCTAAACCTAATCGTATCCGAATTATTCAGCTCGGATTGCACCGGCATTCTTAAAACTTCCGCAGCTACCTCCCGCACATTCCTGCAGTTATTCCGCGCGAAAAAAGTTATTACTAAAAGCAGGAGTAAAAATAAAAAATAATATTTTTTTAATAGCGGCCAAAAGTCATTCATAATTATATAGATAGGTAATTATAGGAGGTCAGATATTCAAATTATAACTAACTTCTGGGGGGAAGTAAAGCGCTACTTTGGAGGAAAGCCCAATTCGTCTGACAGGCTTTTGGGATTTTTGATGTAAAGCTGGAGTATTCTAGATACTTCTTTATTTTCGCGGATCCCTTTGTCGATTAATAGCTGCAGAAGGTCCTCTCTTTGTTTTAATTCGCCGATGATCTCCGGAACAGATTTTCCGCTCGCTGCTGCCAGCTTATCGCGGTAACCGCTGGACACCTGCGATTGGCGGAACTTCAAGGTCGACAGATCACATGCCCATAACGGAGAAAGCAGGACAATCTGCTTCTCCATCCCAGCAGTTTCTACAACTTCGGAAACTACCCGCTGGATCTTGTTATTCAAATTATACCGGTTCATGATCACGAAGACATCCACCAAATTGATCAATATCGAAGGCACATTCATGGGCTCGTGTTCCAGCCGGATCACTGCTTCTCTGCCGCTGGAAGCATGCAAAGTCCCCATACAATATTTGCCGATATTCATGGCTGTCATCAGGTCTTTTGCTTCGCTGCCTCTGACTTCTCCGATCACCACCCTGTCCATGCGCATACGCAGCGAATTCTTTACCAAGTCAGCCAAAGAGATCTCATCGTCGCTTTCCAGGCGGGAAAAGTTGCCTTCCAGGTCCGTATTTAATTCCAGGGTGTCTTCGATAACCACGATCCTCTGGTCTGCGGGAATAAAACTAAAGAGCGCGTTTAAAAGCGTAGTTTTCCCCGAGCCCGGGCCGCCGGCAATGATCATGTTTGCCGGCTTGATCCCTAACCCTTCGATATAAAGCCATAATTGCGCAGCAATCTGGGCATTGATCGTGCCTTTTTCGATCAAAGTAATAATACTTAACGGCTTTTCCTTTGCCCGGGTAATCGTCAGCTGCGGGCCAAAAGGCGAATAAACGATATTCACCCTGCCCTTGATCTGAGGCAGCTCCAAGTTATTGATCTTCTTGACGTCTTTGCGGTCGGAGAAAATAAAGAGCTTCTTCACAAAAAGGCCCAATTCTTCAGCCGAAGAAAAGTGCCGGCTGCTCTTTACCAGGCCTTCACTGGTCTTATGCACGTAAATCGGGGAAAGGCCATTAATAATGATGTCTTCCACGTCGGAGTCATTAAGGAATTCGTCGATAATATCAAAAGAAAAAACACCGTTAAAAAAGTTCTCCAATGTTGAACCGTCATTGGCGCCGCAAAGATGATTGAATTTGCTGGTACGGCAGAAATCGCTAAACTCCTGGAAGATTATTTCTCTCTTGTGGAAGAAATCCTTAAAAAGGTGGGATTTTTCTGCTAAGCGGTCTAAAACCTGATTTTCGAACTCGATCTTATCCCGTTCCATAGGTCTCCTCCATTATGCTTCTAATGGCGGCTGGCGGGACAATTTTATGCTAACGCAAAATAGCGGCTATGTCAAGCACAAGATTCACTTTTTATTGACTTTCATCCACTTAAAGATTATTCAGATTGACTTCTCTAGGTTTAGAGTGTAAATTAATATCACAAAAATGAAACATAAAATCTTTACTCTCAAAGAAAAAAAAGTGATTTTAGGGAATTTCTTCTCCCTTTCCACCCTGCAGGGCATCAGCTATCTCTTGCCGCTCTTGATCCTGCCGTTTCTATTCCGGGTGATCGGCCCGGAAAAATTCGGATTAATCGCCTTTGCCCAGGCATTCGTGCAATATTTCATGATTTTTACGGATTATGGCTTTAGCCTCTCCGCTACCAAAGAAATTTCTCTCTGTAAAGAACATAAAGAAAAGGTCTGCACGGTATTCTCCCTGGTCATGTCCGTAAAGATCGTTCTGGCGGTCTTAAGCTTCTTCATCTTGCTTTTGGTCGTGCGTTTTATCCCGAAATTCAGGCAGGATTGGCTGGTTTACATCTGCAGTTTCGGGGCAGTAATTGGCAACACGCTTTTTCCGGTCTGGTTCTTCCAGGGAACGGAAAAGATGAAATACATCTCCATTATCAACATCATTTGCAGCCTGGCATTCGTCATCTGCATATTCGTCTTTGTAAGGTTACCACAGGATTATTTATACGTGCCGCTGCTCAATTCTCTCTTTTCGGTGATTAGCGGGTTATCCGGGCTTTATATTGCCTTTAAGAGGTTCGGGCTGTTCTTTGTTTTTCAGGGCTACCATAACATCCGCAAGCAAATGAAAGCCGGCTGGAACATTTTTATTTCTATAGTAGCGATCAATGCCTACACGACTACCAGGGTTTTTGCCGTAGGATTGCTTACCAACAACACTATTACCGGATTTTACTCTATTGCCGAGAGGATCGCCAATTTTATCCAGACGTTCCCGCTGGAATCATTTACTCAGGCTATTTACCCGCGGTTAAATAAGATTTTTTCCGTAAACAAGAAGCGTGCGGCAAAGCTGATGCACAAAATCCAAAGATCCACTACCATAACTTTTCTCTGTGTCGTGCCAATACTTTATTTTCTTTCCCCCCGGATCGTCAGGCTTGTTTGCGGCGCGCAATACGAAGAAGTTGCCGTCACTTTAAAACTACTGCTGCTGGCAGTAATGTTCGTAGGGTCCAATGCTTCCCGGGTGCAATTCCTTTTGGTAAGCGGGCGCACGGATCTTTACTCAAAACTGCATATCGGGGCGGCTATGGCAGGCTTGCCTTTGGTATTCCTGCTGATTGCCTGTTTTTCTTATATGGGAGCAGCGATCTCCACGATTATTATCGAGGGAGGAATTTTTGTTTCGACTTTCTTATTGATCAGGAAGGTATTGAAATTATAGGTCGTCCCAGAGCTGGCAGTACCTGTAGGTCAGAAGAGCTACTTCAGAGATAAATTTTTTTGCGGATTTGGCGTACCTGTCATTGTGTTTAGCCATTACACAGATCAAAAAATCCCCTTTGTCGGTAAAAACAATCCCCACGTCATGGCAGATGTGCCTTTCCAGGCCAGTCTTATGGGCGACATAAACGCCTTTGGGAAGTTTTTTCGGGATGCGGTCATTGATCTTCTGCTGCACTAAAAGTTCCAGGCATTTTTCAGAAATTTCCTTGTTCAGGAATTCCTTACGGTACAATTCTTCCAAAAGAAAAGCCATATCCGAGGCAGTGGTATAATTTTCATTGCCCTGCCTGCGCTCTTTAAAATCCAGCATTTTGCGCGAGAGGTTTGTCTTCTTTAAGCCCAGTTTCTTAAAATAGGTATTAAGCGCTGAAAAACCCATTCGTTCGATCAGGATGTTAGTCGCGGTATTGTCGCTCTGCGTGATCATGGGCTTAAATAAAGCATCCACGGAAAAAACCTCTCCCCTGGCGTTGCCCAAAACTTTCGATCCACCTACAATCTGCGATCCGCGTACCCTCACGTTATCATCAAGGCTAACCTTGCCTTCCCGGGCAGCATAATAATAAGAAAGCAGTATCGGCAGTTTCACCAAACTTGCCGCCGGCATCAATTTATTTTTATTGAAGGAAATTTCGCGCCCGGAATCAAAATCTTTGATCACTAACCCCACTTCCCCCCGGAAATTATTTACTTTATTTTGCAATGCCTTGTTTAAATTTATCCAGGCTTTTCTTTTCTTTTCCTGCAGGATCAGCTTCGACCGGACGTCTTCGAAATTACTGTAGACCTTATAGGTAAAAAAGAAAAGCGACGGCAGGCAAACCAGTAGTATGGAAATAAAATAGATATTTCTTCTCTTTAACACGCAACTCCCTCCGATTATCGATTGTATATTATAACTCTTTCGGGAAAAAATCAAATAAAAAAACAGGCACGCTTTATTCTGCGTGCCTGTTCCATGCTAAACCCGCTTTAATTTTGTAAGCTACTTAATAATGTATATAAGGAACTCCTGTATCGGTAACAGCGGTTTCTCCTTTACTGCTTTTTACGGTTAAGCCTGCTATAACATAGCCATTAGGATTTAATGTCGGGGGAAAGGTATGCGTAACCTCTGCCCCTGTTGCCTTTGCGCCGTCAGAAAAAACCCATGCATAAGAGGTGATCGTGCCATTGCTGCAAGTGGACTTGACCCCGGAAAAACGCACCACCAATACTCCCGGTTTTGGCGCAGGCAAATAGCTGTAGGTGATCTTCGCAACAAGGTTTTTCGGCGCCGGCTGCTGCGGCGTCGTTACAATCGCAATATTGGAATAGGCGGAATTTCCTGCGGCATTATATGCACGGATACGAAAATAGTACTTCGTATTTCCTTTAAGCCCGCTAATGGCACAAGAAGCGCTATTCAATGGAACGGTTTTTATTTCTACGAAATTGGTATTGTTTTGCCTGGCCTCGATCTTGAATCCATCCTCATTATTAGAGTTATCCTTCCAGGTTAACACCACATAATCCCAGGCAGCTGCCTGTGCTTTTAAGTTTGTAGGCGTTAAAGGAGGGTGATCCGGAGAAGTTTGCTGGTTACGGTTATCAGTTACCGTAACTTTTCCGTCAGGAGATCTTTCTATTGTCATAACGCCAACAAGCACGAGTTGCGGGCTGACCATCCATTTTCCGTCCCAACGTTCCATGCTGGCAATCTTTCCGGCAGGGTCAGCGTTCTCGTCAAAATGATAGTTCCCTTGGAAATCGGCAGAGCTGATAGCGCCGTCCTTGGAAAGTATGCGGCTATTATCAGGCCGGTTCTCCAAATTCTTTATCCCTGTGAATGTCCCGCCTTTGGCTAAACGTTCCATGCCGTCCCAACGTTCCATGCTGGCAATCTTTCCGGCAGGGTCAGCGTTCTCGTCAAAATGATAGTTCCCTTGGAAATCGGCAGAGCTGATAGCGCCGTCCTTGGAAAGGCTGAAGGCTCCTCCGCTTTTAATCTCCAGATTTGAAACACCGGTAAACATTCCTCCGGGAATTATCCATTTTCCATCACGGCGTTCCGATCCTGAGGCTTCGGTGCATACCGTACCCTGAAAATCCAGAGTTACCACTGCTTTACATTCTGCAAATGCACGCACGAAGGACGCCAAAGAAAAAACCAAAACTAGTAAACCGATTCTTCCTTTCATTTTTTAATTCCTCCTCTCTCTCGATTAATAAAGGCTGTATTTTCTCCAGTACCATTTTGGAAACTGGATGCAGAAAATAAAAACAATTATCAGCAAGGGCCAGCTGGCAAACATGTCGATCTGGCCGACAATAGAAAGGTTGTTGGTCTTTAAAAGTACCAACGCCAGGGAAAACAACATATAGATCAGGCCGATTACAGCCGTAACAATGCGCCAGGCGCTATCGTAATATTGTGATTGCTTGATTTTTTCCGGGACATGTACCCCCATTCCTTCGGCAAAAAACTGAGCGGCACTCTTACGGAAAAAAAGCGAAAGCAGGCAAATTGCGCCGATCAGGATATTATCCAGGGCCAATAAAATTAAATACATCTTGGGATCCTTCTGGGCAATCACTACAACGACCCTAATCAGGATCATCAACACCGCAAGCACGGCAAACACATTCACCTTGCGCACTTTGACGTGTTCGATCAAAAAAACTCCTACGCACCAGATCAAAGCAATTGCGCCCCAGAAAAAAGGCATTTTACGGTTCAGGCCGTAGAGGAAAATGATTTTGGGGACCAAAAACCCGAAAATCATATCAGACCAAGGGAAACTTCTTGTTAGCGACTGCCATAACGAAGGTACTTTTTGCTCCATTTTGCTCTCCTCACGGGTGCTATTGTGCGCGGCCGGAGGCTTTTTGTAACTCCTCCAAAAAGGCCGGGTCAAAAAAATCCCCCGCGCCTAATTGCCTGGCAATTTTTACATTCGCCCAGCTTTTTTCATAATCCTTGATTCGGAAATTTACCACTGCCAGATTTACATAAGCCTCGCCTAAACCGGGATTGATCTCTATTGCCTTGTTTAGATCTACGATTGCTTCTTCGTATTTACCCTGTTCGATCAGCACTCCGGAGCGCTGGCCGTAAAGTAAAGCGTCCTGCGGATTAATATCAATAGCACGGTCGAAATCTACGAGCGCCTTATTGAGCTCATTTTGAAAAAAATAGGCGCTGCCCCGGCTGCCGTAAGCTTCTGCATAATTATGGTCAAGCTGTATCGCCTTGTCGTAATCCACGATTGCTTCTTCCAATTCACCCTGCTGAAAATAAGCCAAGCCTCTGTTGAAATAGGGCTGCGGCAGTTCCGGGACAATATCGATTGCCTTGCTGTAATTGGCAATTGCCTCTTTATAGTCCCCTTTTTCAAACTGCGAAACTGCCAGGTTCAGGGCCTGCTGTGCTGTTTGCCTTTGTTCTTCGGTAATTTCAGAAGTTAAAACCGGTTCTGCTGCGGTGGTAATGGCGGGAAACAAATAAAATAACAAATAACTCAGCGTTAATATTATTTTCTGCATTTTGATATTATACTTCGGAAGGATAAATTATGCAAGCATTGAACGTAGAAAAATCCCCTAACATAGCTGGACCACGTCTTGCGGATGATACAGAGAAAGGAATAAAAGCATATAATCCCTTAAATGACGGGTAATCAAAAAATTATTTTTTATATGCTCCCTGCCGTTTTCGCCTAATTTCTTTGCATATTCTGGGCTGCTTAAAAGTTGTTTTATGGAAAAACTTGCGCCCTCGATCGAGTGGCAGAGTAACCCGGAATACTTGTGTTTTATCTGTAAAGGGATCCCCCCAACGCTGGAAGCCACCACTGGCTTTGCCTTCCATAATGCCTCGGCAACAGTCAAACCGAACCCCTCCCGGATAGACTTTTGCACAATCACATCCGATGCCCTCTGCAGGGCATTTACTTCTATATCATTTTGAGGCAAAAGCAAAATATGGATATCTTTGTCGGCCTTAGCCATCTCTCTTACTTCATCGAACACCTGTTGGCCTTCTGGGTCATCTATGGCTGTGCCTCCGCCTAAAATCAACTGGCAATTAATATATTTTTTTACCTGCAAGTAAGCAGAAATTACGCCCACCGGATCCTTTAAACGGTCAAATCGCGAAATCTGGGTGATGATTGGCTTATCTTTCTTTATGCCATATTTTTCCAATACGGCATTTATTGTTTCAGGCGGCAATTCTTTATTTTTATCGCTTAAAGGATCTATAGAAGGAGCAATCAAAAATTGCCTGATAGGCAATTTACGCGAAAAAGCAGGGGCGGAAAAAACCGCAGAATCGTACTTAGTGATAAAATCCATAAGGAATCCCCAAACCTTTTCGTTAGGGTTGGATACGTCAATATGGCAGCGCCAGATCCATTTATTATTCGCTTTCTTTTCTATAAGGGCTATCGGCTGAGGATCATGGATAAAGACAATGTCTCCATAAATATTCACATCCTTTATATTTTCCCGGCTTGTTTCCATAAAGATATCGAAGTCTCTTTGGGTAAGTTCTTCCTGCCTCCCATGCAAAGCATTATGGAATTTCTTTGTCACATTAAAAAACTGCTCTCCCCCCTTTATTACGTCCCATTTGGCATCCAACCCTAATTCCCCTAACATCGGGACCATGCGATTCAAGATTTCGGCAACCCCCCCACCCACAGGAGTAGAGTTTATGTTCTGGATAATTCTATTTTTAAGTTTTTGGCCAAGTAACCTAAGGTCATCAATAAGGGGCTGGCCTATGATATGGGCATATTCTTCTATTTTTGCCATTTAATCCGCTATCCTTCTTTCGATTATCCTGATAATTGTAGCCCTGAGGTCTTCTAAAGTCCTGGTATAAGGATCGAACCTGAAAATCATCTCCGCCAGCTCTTTATCGCCTAAGGAATTCTCTATCCAAAATGAAAAATCGTTCGTGGGCTTGCCGAGGCGCAGGCGTGCTTCGAAAATATGAAAATATATGGAGTCTATAGTAATTTTCTTTAGGATCCCCGCAAATTCCCTTAAATCATAGGCAATATAGTTTGTCGGCAGGATAAAACTAACAGACTTAATGAAATGAAACTCTTCTTCTATCCGCGCAAATTTTAATTTAGCCAGAGGATTATCTGATAAATACGCTTCTATGGCCCAGATTATTTTTTCCCTTAAGTCACGGATGCTTGAATA
The DNA here is from genome assembly GCA_028717885.1 of Candidatus Omnitrophota bacterium. GTDB lineage: Bacteria > Omnitrophota > Gorgyraeia > Gygaellales > Profunditerraquicolaceae > JAQUMX01. The sequence continues at coordinate 9,465 of JAQUMX010000020.1, read as the reverse complement.
CTGCATAGTATCTATACTGACCAGGCGCTCACCTAATTCATCTTCCCCCAGGGTATCGCTTACCCAAAAGGCAAAATCATTCGGCGGCTCAGGAGAAAGGTATTGATGCTGCAGAAGAAACCTATGAGTATGATGATAAATACAGGCGTCAGGCACTTCTTTAATCAGGCTCAAAAGCTGGCCCAAGGTAGTTGCCCGTAAACCGGTCAATTCCGAAAGGTGCAGCCTGGTACAGAATTTAAAAGGCTCCTTGGCTTTAATTAATTTACGCATAATTTATTTTCCTTAGCCTCAAGGATTAAATGCAAAAATTTAGCTACCTCTTCTGCGTCCTTTAAATAATAATCAGCTACCGGCCTGTCGGCACCGCCGACTAATATGGTAATACCCTTTCCTTTTAGCGCCCGAAAGGCGTCCTCGTCGGTTTTATCATCCCCTATATAAACTGAAATGACTTTATCTTCTCCGATAGCAAATTTTTGGCTCGCCAGAAGCCACAAAGCAGCCTTACCTTTATCCCATTGCACGGGAGGTTTTATTTCATAAACCTTCTTGCCGCGTTCAACTTTTATTTTACCGTTTTTCACGCAAAAGGCAGTAGCTTCAGAGATAATTTTTTCAAAAAGAGGCATATCCTTGCCCCTGACTAAACGATAATGAATACTTAAAGTTACCCCCTTATCCTCAATTAACACCCCTTCAACACCCTTAAGCTTGGAGGATAAATCCCTAGCTATCTTGCGTAAACCCGCTTTAAATTGCGGTGAAACCTGGCTTTCAAATTTTAGCTTCGGCCCTTCGATCTCAAAACCGTGATTTCCGGCATAGATGATCCCTTGGATCCCGATCGCTTTTTTTAAATCCTTTAACGACCTGCCGCTGACAATGCCGATCTTACAATCAGGCATTGCGGAAAGTTTACGCAAAATTATTTTTGTTTCCTCCGGCAGGACTACTTCTTGCGGAGTTGGCGCAATTGGGGCCAAGGTCCCATCATAATCAAACAAAAACAAAATAAATTTAGCGGCTAATAATTCTTTTATTTTATCCGGACAGGCCAATAAGTATTCCATGCATTAAGCCTTTTTTAATGCTGTCAATTCGGTAATGATATCACCCGCCCAGCGATAAACATTGTTTTCCGCTACGATTTGATGCATACCCTCCATTTTTTTCTTTTTTTCTTCAGGAGGCATTTCGATAGCAAATTTGATTGCATCAGCAAACTCCTCGATCGAGTAGGGATTAATTAATACGGAATCGACTAATTCTCTGGCTGCGCCGGTAAAACGGCTTAATATCAGCATGCCGTTAAAGTCTACCTTGGAAGCGACATATTCTTTAGCCACCAGGTTCATCCCATCATGAAGGGAGCTGACGATACAAATATCGGCAAGTGCATAAAAAGGCTTTATTTCTTCGGGTGAAAAATGTTTCTTCAAATAGATGATCGGCTTCCATTCTCCTTCCGAATGCTTCCAGTTCTTCTTTTCCACCAACTCGTCAATTTCATTCATCAGGTCGTGATAATGCTTGATGTGCGTCCTGCTGGGAGCTGCCAATTGGATAAAAACAAATTTATTTTTATATTGGGGGTTTTTCTCTATAAACCTGTCAACCGCAAGCACGCGTTCTAACAAGCCCTTTGTATAATCGATCCTATCGACACCCAGAGCTATGATCTTGCCTTCTAATTCATATTCTTTCTTGATCTTGTCTATCTCGCGGAGTAAATCCAGATTCTGGCTGCCCTGGCTTAAATATCCGTCTACGCTTATCGGAAACGCCTTAACAAAGGTCTCTTTTCCGGAGCGCACAACGCTGAATTTCTCCGTATCAACGCGCGATTCAAGGAGCTTATTCGCAGTTTCTAAAAAATTATTGCAATGGCTCTGGACATGGAACCCCACCAGGTCGCAGGCAAGCATCCCCTCCAGGATTTGTTTCTGATATGGGCAGGTGGAAAAAACTTCCGGATTCGGCCAAGGGATATGCCAGAACAAGGCTATTTTGGTGTCCGGGCGTTTCTCTTTAATCATCTTACCAAGCAAAGTAAAATGGTAATCCTGGATAAATACAAAAGGATTCTTTACCGGCAGTTCCGCTAAAACACTGTCGGCAAACTTCTGGTTTACTTTTTTATACATTTGCCAGTCGTTCTCGCGAAATATTGGACGGGTATGCGTCATGTGGCATAAAGGCCATAACCCTTCGTTTGAAAAACCGTAATAATATCCCTCCTCCTCATCCTTGGTCAACCATACCCTCTTAAGGATATAACGGTTATCTTCCGGAGGAACGCCAAGCTTATCTTTTGAATTAACGAATTTTTTGTCGGCATTGCCGCTGCCATGGGCAATCCAGGTACCGCCGCAAGCACACATTATCGGATGTATCGCAGTAACAACGCCGCTCGCCGGCCTGATACACACCGGCTGGCCGGTAACATCATCCATTACATGCAGATACGGCTCCCTGTTCGACACTACAAATAAAGCATTATCTCCTAAACGGGCATGGATCAAGTCGCGTAATTTGGCTTCCGTCCAAAGCTCCTCTTTTTGCAGGCGTTCGGTAGCTTTTTCGTTGACTACTTTACGGGCAATCCTTAGGCTTAAGGCTACCTGCTCGACCTCGCTTGCCAATTTACCTAGTTCATCCCTCCCTTTAATCGGATGTACAGCCTCAGTCTCCCCCTTTTGAAAATTCTGGAACCACTCGGTAAGATTAATGATAGGGGCAATAAAAATCCTTCTTTGGATCAAAAGCATGATCACTACTATTAAAACCAATAATATTACTAAAGAAACGCTTAACCGCTCCCATAAAGCAGTCAGGGTTGTAAAGACATAGGAAGTATCGTAGATTACCTCAACCATGCCCAAAACATTATTCTCATCATCAAGAACAGGAATGATATAGCTATATACAGAGTAATCCTTAAAATTTTCCAAAGCGCCTCTCGGTGTTTTATTGATCAGGATATCCCTGATATACGGCCTTTCTTTATCTTTCCAATCGGTAAATCGCTCGGTAATCGCCAGGATATTGCCTTCCTTATCATAGATAACACAACCCTGCAGCCTTTCCCTCTTCTGAAAAATTTCTACCAGGCGTCCGGCAGATCTTAAATCATTATTCAAAAGGATTGTTTTTGCAGAAAACTCCAGGCTTTCATCTACTGCCCTGGCTTTTTTTTGCAGGTCATCCATTAATTTTTCCTGGGTAAAACGGATCTGCATGATGCCGAATATAGTAAAACCCATAGCAACGATCAACAGGATCGGCAGAACAAATAATAATATCCTCTTCATTTACACGGCTCCTTAAAAATAAAATGCCACCTTGCATTATTTTACAAGATGGCGGCCCGACCATCCAAAGTTCACCTCTGGAGGAAAATTAGCGCCTCCAGACCACTTGACTGCTTTATTCTTCGGTTATTATTATATATCATCATTGTATCCGCTGCAATGATTTCGTTAAAAGCTTTAGCCCCAGAAGATTATCCTCCTTATATCTTCTTTTGAAAGGATTTATTTTTACTTTATTTTGACTTTTTTCTTCCTACAAACAAAAAACCCTCGCTGGTAAAACGAGGGCTTAAATCTACGGAGAGGCAGGGATTCGAACCCTGGGAACCTTGCGGCTCACATGTTCTCCAGACATGCCCGTTCGACCGCTCCGGCACCTCTCCAGATTTAAAATCTATAACTTAAAAAAACCAAATTATCAATTTTTAGCGGAGAGGGTGAGATTCGAACTCACGTGAGCTTGCGCCCAACCGCTTTTCGAGAGCGGCCCGTTATGACCACTTCGGTACCTCTCCAAACATGCTTAAAATCTCATCCCCTTAGCTGTAGGAATAAGAATTACAATTCCAGCATGCAGTCATCCTTGTGCAGCTTCGCACGCCCCAGCCTATTGATACCGGCTCCCCGATTCCTGGCCCAAAATGCTTACAAAACTGCAACACCTCTTCTTCTCTATGCACTTCCTTAAGCAGTATGTTTAATTTAGGCTTTACCCAGCTTAGCCTTTGTTTCCTTGACATGCGGGCCTCCTTTTTTCTAAAATTTCAGGCGTGGCTTCAATGTACCTGGCGGTGGGGCAGAGATTCGAACTCTGGGTGGGCTTACGCCCACAACAGTTTTCAAGACTGCCGCTTTCAACCACTCAGCCACCCCACCAAATCTAATAAAACAGTTTTTCCCGCCTAGGCCTGCATAAGTTCATTGAATCGGCGGGACTGCGCTCACTTGCGTTCGCTTCGCAAGACTG
>JAQUMX010000020.1:0-5084 GCA_028717885.1 Candidatus Omnitrophota bacterium | reverse complement strand
CCACCAAATCTAATAAAACAGTTTTTCCCGCCTAGGCCTGCATAAGTTCATTGAATCGGCGGGACTGCGCTCACTTGCGTTCGCTTCGCAAGACTGCCGCTTTCAACCACTCAGCCACCCCACCAAAATCTCCGTCAATTAGCCAGATTTAAATCTTAGCATTAAACTAAACTATTGTCAACCAGGCAAAGATAGGCTTATTTATTCATAAAAAGCTGGCTAAAAACAGAGGTAAAGATATTGCTTGCAGATTGATAGGAAAGATTACAAAAATTGACGAAGGAGAATTTTGCGAAAATGAAACTGAAAAGAAAAGCCAAGAGCATTAAATTTACCAGGTAAAGAAAAGAAAAACCAAAAATATAATTGGCTTTCAAGAAATCTTCCTGCTTGGTGCGTAATGATTTGGCGCTAAACACCAGGTGAAAAACCATGCTGAAGCCGAAAAGAAAAACGAAAAGATCCCTCATTTCTGCCGATTGGTTAAAAATATAAACTAAGCCATAGGCGCTCATCAGGATAATAAAGTAAATCGGCAGAAGAAATGGCGCCACCCTTACTAACGGCCGGACAAAAGTAAAAATTATCTCTAATATCCTCTGGCCCTTAGTATAAATTACTGTCGGCTCCCAGATAAAAAGGTAAATTACCAGAAAACTGCTGATGCCATACCAGAAATAACTCTGCAGAACCCCCTCGATCAGAGAAAACTCGCTTAAAAAGCTGACAGTTGTCGTATAAACAAAAGGCAATAAACAGACGCCTAAGATAAACTTAATTATTGCAAAAAGTTTACCCGAAAAAGCGGCAAATTTCGGCTTTGCGCCTAAATTATCGTCTAGGCGCGGATATTCTTTTTTGAATTTTTCTTTAAGTAATTCTTTCTTGCCCATCTAAATATGGCCTTAAGGCATGCGGAATCATCACCGAGCCATCAGGCTGTTGATAATTTTCCAGGATACAGATTACAGTGCGCGCCAAAGCCACACCCGAGCCGTTTAAAGTATGCACAAATCCGGATTTTTTCGTAGTTTTATTCTTAAAACGAATATTTGCGCGCCGTGCCTGAAAATCCTCGAAGTTGCTACAGCTGGAAACCTCCAGCCACTTATCTACGCCGGCTGCATAAGCCTCTAAATCATAACATTTACTGGCAGAAAAACTTAAATCCTGGGTTGCCAACATCACTACCCGATAAGGAAGCCCTAAAGCTTGCAAAACTTCTTCGGCATTTCCCAATAATTTTTCCAATTCATCGTAGGAATTTTCCGGCCGGACAAATTTGACCATTTCGATCTTATCAAACTGGTGCACGCGCATTAAACCTTTGGTGTCTTTGCCGTATGAGCCTGCTTCTCTTCTAAAACAAGCAGTATAAGCAGTATAATAAATCGGCAGCTTCTCTTCTTCCAATACTTCATCGCGGAAAATGTTGGTTACCGGAACTTCTGCGGTAGGGATGAGGAATAAATCATCGTCTTTCAGCCGGTACATGTCCTCTTCCAGCTTAGGTAACTGGCCTGTACCAGTCATGGAAGCGCGGTTAACTAAAAAAGGCGGAAAAATTTCCGTGTAGCCGTGTTTCTTGGTGTGCATATCAAGCATAAAATTAATCAATGCCCGCTCTAATCTGGCGCCCCAGCCTTTATAAAGTATAAAATTCGAACCGGTGATTTTGGTGGCGCGCGGCAAATCAATAATATCCAGGTTCTGGCTGATTTCCATGTGCGTAAGCGGCTTAAAGCCTAATTTCGGCAGCTCTCCCCAGGTGCGCACGATCTTATTGCACGTCGGATCTCCGCGCGGGATCGAAGCATGCGGGATATTGGGAAAGGTCAAAATCAATTTTGCCAGCTGGTCGTCAATTTCTTTTAATTCTTTTTCGAGAGTATCGATCTTAGCGGAAATTTCCTTCATCGAGGAAATCGTGGGCTTTGCGTCTTTTTTCTCTTTTAAAAGCACGCTGATCTCATCATTGGCTTTATTGCGCTGTGCGCGCAAAACCTCTAATTCGCTTAAAATCTTACGACGGGATTCATCAAAAGCCAGCAATCCATTTAAATCCAGTTTTAAGTTGCGTTCCTGGATGGATTTTCCAACTAATTCCTTGTTTTCACGGATGAATTTCAAATCTAGCATAATAATTTATCCTTTAATTACACCTACCGGCCGCATGCGGCAAACGCGCCTGGAGATTCCGGCATTATGTACCACATTTACCACATCATTCACATCTTTATAAGCCGACGGGGCTTCTTCGACAATGGTCCCGCGGCCGGAAGCTTTTACTATTATACCTTTTGATTGTAAATCTTTCAATAAAACATTTAAATTCGTGGATTTAGTGGAAGCAGTGCGGCTCTTCACCCGGCCTGCACCATGGCACGTAGAATAAAATGTTTCTACTGCCTTTTCCGTGCCGGTTAAAAGATAGGAATTCCTCCCCATGTCTCCCGGAATAATAACCGGTTGTCCGGTTTTTTTATACCTTTCAGGTAATGCCGGATGATGCGGCGGGAATGCGCGAGTAGCGCCTTTTCGGTGCACGCAAAGATTTTTTTCTTTTCCTTTAATATTATATTTTTCGATTTTTGCGATATTATGCGCTACGTCATAAATCAAAAACATCCCGAGTTTTTGCCAGGAGCTGGCAAAAACTTTTTCAAAGGCTAACCTAGTTAAATGCATCAGGCACTGGCGGTTTGCCCAGGCGTAATTTGCGGCACAGCGCATTGCCGATAGATAAGCCTTGCCTTCCGGAGAATCTACGGGCGCGCAAGCAAGCTGGCGATCCGGAACATTAATATTATATTTCTGCAGGCAATGCACCATATTTTTTACATAATCTTCGCAGACCTGATAGCCAAAACCGCGCGAGCCGGAATGGATCATAATCGTGACCTGGCCTAAATCAAGGCCAAAGGTATCGCAAAGCTCGGCATCGAAAAGCTGATCAATTACCTGTACTTCGAGAAAATGATTTCCTGAGCCTAGGGTTCCGGATTGTGCCTTACCTCTTTCGTAAGCGCGGCCGGAAACCGCCTCCGGATCCGCACCGGAAATTGCCCCATTTTCTTCAGTGCATTCCAAATCTTCCTGCGTACCATAGCCTTGGGCAACTGCCCATTTAGCACCTTTAACCAAAAGTTCTTTTTCTTCTTTAGGGCTAACCCTGATATCCCCTTTCGAGCCAACTCCGGCTGGCACGCCATTAAATAACGCATAAACCAAATCGCTTATTTTATCTTTAATATCTTCATAACGCAGGTCAGTGCGGATTAATCTAATGCCGCAATTAATATCAAAACCAACTCCTCCGGGCGAAACCACACCCCCCTCTTCTATATCCGTAGCTGCTACTCCGCCGATAGGAAAACCATATCCCCAGTGAATATCAGGCATTGCCAAAGAATAATCCACAATGCCGGGCAAAAATGCTACATTCGCCACCTGTTCGGGCGCTTTATCCTGGTGGATATCTTTGAGTAATTTTTCGTCGGCATAAATTAGGCCCGGCACACGCATACCCGGCTTATAACTTTTAGGGATGCGCCAGCGATAATCGTCAATTTTTTCCAAATGAATTTCTGACATTCTAGACGTCCAGGATTATTTGCGCCTGCCAACCTGTTTTATTCCTTGTTATTTTTAACTGATGGTAAGTAGCGGCTTTAATTTCGGTATTTACCTTGTAATTAGAAATATCTGTTCCTAAAACCTCTGCTTCGATTTGCTGCTCGTTAATTTTACGGATAGAGATCTTTTCGAAGATCAAGCCCTTAGCTGCCGATAAAGAAAGCAGTTCATTCAGCCAATTTACCAACAGTTCGTCTAAATTGTCGGCTTTTTCTTTTAATATAAGGCTTTTCTTAAGTTCTGCCTTATGTAATTTTTCGCAAGATAAGGCAAAAATAGCTGATCCCGCATGCCGGAATAAGTCTTTTAAGCTTCTTCCCTGTACTTTAAGGCCGATATCAGCAGTATGTTCAAAAACTTCATAATTCTTTTTCACAAAATGGATTATAACAGATTGCTTTGGCAGGGTAAAGGCTAAAATAAAAGGCTGATATAGTACATCATCAGCCTTTTATTTTGTGATACCATTAGCGCGGTGCGGGCACATATGCACCTGACAATACATCAAAGTGCACTCCGGGGCCGCCTTCATCTCCCATGTCCGAAGCAAACGCCATCCCCGCTAACACAAACGAAAAGAACAACACCAAAACAACATATCCTGCAATGCTCTTCTCTGTTCTTTTCATATCCCTCACCCCCTTATCCTTATTCTTAAATTTAGATGCCCCTTAGCCTTATTATGGTTCAAAAACAAAATATATCCAGGGGGTGATGCTGTTTTTCATTGACTTTAAGTGTAGAACTGGTAAATTAGGGAAGAGATTTAAAAATATGATGAAGCAGGGGGTAAAAAATGCAGGGTAAAAAAAAGAAGTTTACGAAGCCGGTGCTGACGGCATTAATTAGGAGGAAAGATAGGCAGATAGAGGTACTTCAGGTCTGCAAGGCAGGGGACCTTGCTGGCGGCGGCAATCCAACAGCGTTCTGGAAGACCTGTATGCGTATTCCCGACGGCCAAGTGTGTTCGTGGTGCGGCGTCGGCTCGCCGTCCTAGCCCTCTGCCACATTTCCAGCAGATATCGAAGTTTTCCTTCTGGGTTCTCGCCACATTCAGAACAAATCCGCAGATATCTCGAACTTCGGCCAAAAAACTATTCTTCTTTTAAAAAGACATTTTTTCATCATCCACAAAGTGATACATTATTGAGCGATCCGAATTAAAAACTTCCAAAATTTACTAAATTTTCATTAACCAGTACGGTATCGCTTCTACCCGCTTACCTTCGCCCACTTTAGGGGGGACACCAAACCATACTCATCGGTACTAATCCATACCAAAGAAAAACCCCTAGCTTATGCAACTAGGGGAAGTAAGGTACTTGGCTCAAACCTATATTTAAAATTACGGTATCGCCAAGTACCAAAAATTTTGTCCAGCATTAATTACTAACTGAAAAAATTTTTGGGCCATGATGGAGTCGAACCATCGACCTTGACATTAAGAG
>JAQUMX010000019.1 GCA_028717885.1 Candidatus Omnitrophota bacterium | reverse complement strand
AACTACTCGTGACTTGGCAACCAGTCAACTGGAGTTGAGGGCGAAAAAGACCTTTAAGGAGGTTTGCAATGAAGAGATTTTTTCTTTTAGCCGCAATTTCAGTTCTGACTGTTAATATTTTAGTAAAATCAGTGTTTGCCGGCCCGCCTTTTAATAATCTGGAAGGCGTAGGAGGCGTTGCTTTTAATCCTTTGGCGTATTTAGCCGATTCTGAAGGGGAAGATAGTCACCTGAAGCTTGGGCAAACATATATAATAGGTAAGCCTAGGTTCGGCGCATGGTATGTGAACCTGGATAAAGTTTCTGTGGATTGGACGGCAATCGGCATTGCAGACACTTTATTTAAACGGCTGGAGCTTTCTTATGGCAATGAAACAATAGCCCAGTCGGATAACCCGGTGCGCCACAAAAATAATTATGGCGCAAAGCTGCTTTTATTGCCGGAAAACGCTTTTGAAACGAATTTTCTTCCTGCTCTTTCTGTGGGGACGATTTTTAAGACCACGAATAAGCCCGCTGCGGGCAATCGTAAGAGCGGGTTTGATTATTACTTTGTGGCAACCAAGACCGTTACACAGTTGCCCAGGCCTGTAATACTTTCAGCGGGAGTGCTTTCTTCCGGAGAATATGTTACCGGCGTTTACGGATTTACCGATAAGAGAAAACAAACGGCGTTTGCGAATATAGACGTTGTTCTTCCATATAACCTGGTTTTAGGATACGAGTTTAAACAGGGCGAGAAATTAGCAAAATTCAAAAATGCAAATTATTGGGATGTGCATCTGGGGTGGCTGGCAAATAAAAACCTGACCTTGATTGCCGCTTATACGGATGCCGGAAGTACCAAAGGAGCTGCTACCGGGTTGGGTAATGGTTTTGTTTTAAGTGCCCAGTATGCTTTTTAGCACCCGGCCATACGGCATTCTGCCATATTGGATTGGCGGGTGCGCCGCTTATTGCGGCGTTTGGCGGGTGCGCCGCCTGCTGCGGCGAAAGGAGACTTATGAGTAAAATCGATGCAAAATTAAAAGCAGAGAGTTTGTTATTGCACGGAGGGCAGGAGCCGGATCCAACTACCGGCTCCCGTGCCGTGCCGATTTATCAAACCACTTCCTATCAATTTAAGGATACGGAGCATGCCGCGAATCTTTTTGGCTTAAAGGAATTCGGCAATATCTATACGCGTTTGATGAATCCGACCACCGATGTGCTGGAAAAGAGGATTGCGCTTTTAGACGGCGGTGTGGGCGCTCTGGGTGTATCGAGCGGCCAATCGGCAATTACTTTGGCGATTTTAAATATTGCCCAGTCAGGGGATGAAATTGTTTCTGCAGATAACCTTTATGGCGGGACCTACACTTTATTTCATTATACCCTGGCTAAATTCGGCGTGAAGGTAAAATTCGTCAAATCCAATGATTTAAAAGCGTTTCAGGAGGCGATTACCCCAAAGACCAAAGCAATTTATGCGGAATCAATCGGCAATCCTAAATTGGATATTTCGGACCTGCAGGGGATAACGAATATTGCGCATAAGAACGGGATTCCTTTTATCTTGGATAATACGGTTTCTCCTTATTTGCTACGGCCGATCGATTTTGGCGTTGATATTGTAGTTTACTCGGCGACGAAATTTATCGGCGGGCACGGCACTTCTTTGGGCGGGCTGATCGTTGATTCCGGAAAATTCGACTGGACTAACGGCAAGTTCCCTTTGATCGCTGCGCCGGACCCCAGTTATCACGGGATTAATTTTGTCGAAGCCTTGAAGCCTCATGGGAATATTGCCTATATTATTAAGGCAAGAGTAACGCTTTTACGCGATTTAGGTTGTGCGATGTCGCCATTTAACGCCTTTCTTTTCCTGCAAGGCCTGGAAACTTTGCATTTAAGGATGCCGCGCCATTCTGAAAATGCGCTGGTAGTAGCAAAATACCTGGAAAAGAACCCGCGCGTTGCCTGGGTAAATTATCCGGGACTGGATTCTAGCCCGGAAAAAGAAAGAGCGAAAAAATACCTTAGTAAGGGAGCCGGTGCAATTATCGGTTTCGGCATTAAGGGCGGATTAGAGGCAGGCAAAAAATTCATTAATTCATTACAACTGATTTCGCATCTGGCAAATATCGGCGATGCAAAAACGCTGGCAATCCATCCGGCAACTACGACCCATCAGCAGCTTTCCTCCGAGGAACAGCTTGCTACGGGTGTAACGCCGGATTTCATCAGGCTTTCTATCGGCATTGAACATGTTGATGATATTATTGCCGATATCGAACAAGCTCTGCAAAAGTAAAGAGGGGGATTAGATGTCAAGAATCTATGAAGATATTACTAAGACTGTCGGAAACACGCCGTTAGTAAAAATCAATAAATTGGCTAAAGGGATTGATGCGGAAATTTTGGCAAAATTGGAGTTTTTTAATCCACTTTCCAGCGTAAAGGACCGTATCGGTGTAGCGATGATCGAGGCGGCGGAAAAAAAAGGAAAGCTAAAGAAGGGGTCGGTCATTATTGAGCCAACCAGCGGCAATACGGGAATAGCTTTGGCTTTTACTGCTGCAGCCAAAGGCTACAAATTGATCTTAACCATGCCGGATACGATGAGCGTAGAACGCAGGCAATTATTGAAGATCCTGGGAGCAGAGATCGTGCTTACCGAAGGAGCGAAAGGCATGCGTGGAGCAATAGAAAAAGCCGAGGAGTTGTTAAAATCAACGCCCAACGGCTTCACCCCGCAGCAGTTTAATAATCCGGCAAATCCGGCGATCCATCGTAAAACTACTGCCGAAGAAATTTGGAACGACACTGACGGCAAAGTAGATATTTTTATTGCAGGGATAGGAACTGGTGGTACAATTACTGGAGTAGGCGAAGTTTTAAAGAAGAAAAAGCCTTCGGTTCAGATCATCGGTATAGAGCCGCAGGATTCTCCGGTTTTATCCGGCGGAAAGCCCGGTCCGCACAAAATTCAAGGTATTGGCGCAGGTTTTGTGCCGGAAGTTTTAAATTCAAAAATCCTGGATGAAATTATCAAAGTTTCCAATGAAAATGCCGGGGAAACTTCCAGAAAATTAGCGCGTCAGGAAGGTATTTTTGTAGGGATCTCCAGCGGCGCTGCAATCTGGGCGGCATTAGAAGTAGCGAAACGCAAGGAATCAAAAGGTAAAACTATCGTGGTAGTCCTTCCTGATACGGGAGAGCGTTATTTATCAACCTGGTTATTCCAGGAGTTTTTAGCGTAAGGCAATTAAACGATGAAAAGCGTAGGAACCGTAAAAACAGAATATTTTACTTTTGCGCAAAGCCCTAATGAGCTGAAGTTAGAGTCAGGCCAGAGTTTGGGCCCGATTACTTTGGCTTATGAAACCTATGGCGCATTAAACCAGGAGAAAAGTAATGCCATCCTGGTTTTGCATGCTTTGTCCGGGGATGCGCATGCTGCAGGATTTCATGAGGGCGCAGAAGATCCGGGCTGGTGGGATGATTTAATCGGACCGGGAAAAGCGCTTGATACTTTAAAGTATTTTGTGATCTGTCCCAACATTATCGGCGGCTGTAGAGGCTCTACCGGCCCTTCCTCAGTCAATCCAAAAACCGGTAAACCCTACGGTTTAAGTTTTCCCTTAATTACAATCAGCGATATGGTCAAAGCACAAAAACATTTAATCGACCACTTAGGAATTAAGAAACTGCTCTCTGTTATTGGCGGCTCCATGGGCGGAATGCAGGCGTTGCAATGGGTGGCGAGTTACCCAAAACATGTACAGAGCGCGATACCTATTGCTACTGCTTTGAAGCATTCTCCGCAGCAGATCGCCTTTGATGAAGTCGGCAGGCAGGCAGTAATGGCTGATCCGGCATGGAATAATGGCAATTATTATGACGCTACAAAGCCGGAAAGGGGTTTGGCTGTAGCGCGGATGATCGGGCATATTACTTATATGAGCGATAAGTCAATGGAGGAAAAATTTTCCCGCAAACTAAAAGCGAAAAATTTCAGCTTCGAATTCACTACTGATTTCGAAGTCGAAGGTTACCTGCGTTATCGGGGGGATAATTTCGTCAAGCGCTTCGATGCCAATTCTTACCTTTATATCACCAAGGCAATGGATTATTTCGATTTATCCGCGGATAAGCTGATCCCCAAAGAAAGAAACAGCGATTTGCGTTTCTTAGTGCTTGCTTTTAAATCCGATTGGCTGTATCCGGCGTACCAGTCGCAGGAGATCGCGCGGCAGCTAAAAGTGCGGGGCGTAGATGCCACTTACTGCGAAATCAATTCTACTTACGGCCACGACGCTTTTCTCCTGGAAGTCGAAGAGGAAACGCATTTGATTAAGCACTTTCTTGATAAGACTTTCCGCGGCTATACAATAGCGAGGTAGGATGGATACAAAAAAAATACGCTTAGATTATCAGGTTATTTTGAACATTATAGAGCCGGAGAAAAAAGTTCTGGATTTAGGATGTGGCAACGGTTATCTTATGTTCCTTTTGGCGCAGGAAAGGAATGCCAAGGTCCAGGGTATTGAATTGGATGAAAAAGCAATTTACCGCTGCGTGGAAAAGGGCTTAAGCGTTTTTCACAGTGATATTGACAGCGGGTTAAGCGAATACCCCGATAAGTCTTTTGACTACGTGATTTTGAATCAGAGTTTGCAGCAGGTGAAAAAAATAGAGTTTGTTTTGCGCGAAGCGATGCGCGTGGGCAAGCAGGTTATCGTGGGTTTTCCTAATTTTGCCAATCTTAAGGCGCGCTGGATGCTTTTCTTCGGCGGCAAAGCGCCGATCAGCAAGTCTTTGCCTTTCCGCTGGTATGACAGCCCGAACGTGCGTTTCTTAAGTATCAATGATTTCAGAAATTATTGCCTGCAGAAAGGGATCAGGATTATCAAGAATTATAATCTGGGTAAAAAGAAACCGGTTAAATTCTGGCCGAATCTATTAGCATTGAATGCGATATTTGTGATTGAAAACGGCGGGGTAAAAGAGTAGAATATTTTCACATAGGCGAGGTGAGGTGTGTGGGATTATACGGATAAAGTAAAAGAGTTATTTAAGAACCCCCTAAACGTCGGAGAAATCGAAAATCCCGATGCTGTAGGGGAAGTAGGGAGTATTATTTGCGGGGACGCGCTGCGCCTTACGCTACGCATCGATAAGAAAACCCAAAAAATTATCGACGCTAAATTCAAGACTTTTGGTTGCGCCAGCGCCATCGCTTCTTCGAGCGCCTTGACCGAAATGATTAAAGGGATGACTGTCGATGAAGCGTCGAAAGTTACCAATCAGGATATCGCCAACTATTTAGGCGGCTTACCGGAAGAAAAAATGCATTGTTCGGTGATGGGGATGGAAGCGCTGGAGGTTGCGATCGCCAATTACCGGGGCGCGCCGCCAAAAAAAGAGATGATCGGTGAAGAGAAAATTATCTGCAAATGTTTTAGCGTTACCGATAAAAAGATCATCCGCGCGATCAAAGAGAATAATTTACGTACCGTAGAGGAAGTAACGCATTTTACCAAGGCCGGCGGCGGATGCGGTAAATGCAAGCCTGAGATCGAAAAATTACTGAAAGAATATTGGGCTAAAGAATCTACCAAGGAAGTGCATTTCGCCGAGGCGCCAAAAAAGAAACTTACCAACCTCGAGCGGATTACTTTGATCAGGGAAACCGTGGAAAGGGAGATCCGCCCCAGTTTGAAAGCAGATGGCGGGGATATCGAACTCGTAGACGTTGACCGGAATAAAGTTTTCGTGCGTTTGCTGGGAACCTGCATGGGCTGCCCCGCAGGGGGCTTTACTCTAAAAGAATTGGTAGAAAATAAATTAAAGGAATTTGTCGATCAGGATATTATCGTGGAAGAGGTCAAAGAATGAAGCCTGTCTATGTAGACAATAACGCCACAAGCGCAGTTGCCCCGGAAGTTTTTGAAGCAATGCGGCCGTTTTTGACCGAGGAATACGGCAACCCTTCCAGCATGCATACCTTTGGCGGGAAAATCCACCGTAATATCGAAAGTGCCCGCGCCGCGGTAGCTGATCTTCTCGGCGCTAATGACCCGTCGGAAATTATTTTTACCAGCTGCGGCACAGAAAGCGATAATACTGCAATCTTTAGCACTATCAGGTCCAATCCTGAAAAAAAACATATTATTACCACTAAGGTTGAGCATCCAGCAATCTTAAATGTTTGCAGTTTTCTTGAATCCGTAGGCTTTAAAATCACATATCTGGACGTGGATAATACAGGAATGCTGGATTTAAACGAATTGCAAAGCGCAATCGATCATAATACGGCACTCATTACCGTAATGCACGCCAATAACGAAACCGGCGTAGTTTTTCCAATCGAAGAAATCGCGGAGATTGCCAGGACAAGAGGAGTGGTGTTCCATACGGATGCAGTGCAATCAGTAGGGAAAATCCCTTTCGCGTTGAATAAGCTGCCGGTTGACCTTTTGTCTTTATCCGGGCACAAATTGCATGCGCCAAAAGGCGTAGCCGCACTTTTTGTGCGTAAGGGCACGAAATTTTCTCCCTATATGATCGGCGGCCATCAGGAACACGGCAGGCGGGGAGGCACGGAAAATGTGGCTTCGATCGTGGGCTTAGGCGTAGCCTGCCAATTAGCGAAAAAAAATATCAATGATGAAAATACCCGAGTAAGAAAATTACGCGATAAACTGGAAGAAGCAATCTTAAAAAAAATTCCTAATGTCAGGGTTAATGGCACTACGGAAAGCCGATTGCCAAACACGAGCAATGTCGGTTTTGAATTTATCGAAGGAGAATCGATCCTGCTTAAGCTCGATGAAAAAGGTATTTGTGCCTCAAGCGGCTCTGCATGTACTTCCGGGTCTTTAATGCCTTCGCACGTTTTACGCTCAATGGGCGTACCTTTTACTTATATCCAGGGATCGATCCGGTTTTCCTTGAGCTGCTATAATACGGAAGAAGAAATAAATTATATCATCGAAAACCTTCCGCCGATCATCGAGAGATTAAGGTTAATATCGCCGTATGGCAAGGAAGGCAAAAAGTGAGCAAGAGAGTAGAGGATATACTAGAAACTAAAGATAATTCCGGAAATGAAATCGCTTCGGATAACTAGAAGATGCAACAGCATTAGACAAATTTCGGGTGAAAAAACTCTCTATTTTCCTGGTTGCTTTACTATTCGCTCAAACCGCAATTTTAGAGGCAAAAAATTCTTTGTCTCTGAGCCCCCTCCTCGAAGAAGCGCGTAAAAATAATCCGCAAATTCAGGCTGCGAAATACCGCTACGAAGCGGCAAAAGCCAGGGTTAGCTTATTACGTACCCTCGAAGACCCTAAATTCGAATACGAATACGATAAGATCACTGCAGATATGGATGCGGTGATGCGCGGTAAAACCGCGCCGATGCGCACATTCTCTATTTCCCAGGAATTTCCCTTTCCCACTAAATTATTCTTACGCAAAGCTAGCGCGCAGAAGGAAGCGCTCGCCTATGAGCAGGAATATAAAGAGGTGGAACGTAAAGTGGTCAAGGATGTTAAAGACGCGTACTCTCAATTATACTTAAACAAGAAAAGAATTGCTATTACCAAAGAAAACCAGGCCTTACTTTCGCAATTTATTGAAGTTGCCAATAAAAAATACGCGGTAAATAAAGGCAGCCAGCAGGATTCCTTGCGCGCGCAGGTTGAATATTCCAAGCTCGCTAATCAGATTGTCTTATTAGAACAGGAAGAAAAAATTAGCGAGAGCCTGCTTAATTCTTTGCTTAACCGGCCGCAGGAATCTGCAATTACGGATATTGAAGAAAAGAATAGCAAAGACTTACAACTAAACGAAGAAAAAATTCTCCAGCTAACTAAGGAAAACCGCCCGGAATTAAAATCCTTCCAGGAAATGGTGAGAAAATCTGAAATCGATTATACCCTGGCCAAGGAAGAATACCTTCCGGATTTCATGTTTAAATATAGGCGCGAGGAAAGAAACGATAAACCCGGTTCCTGGGCAGGGATGCTTGGTATTTCAATTCCTTTGTGGTTCTGGGATAAGCAGGAATCTTTTATCAAGGAAGCCAGGGCCAATGTAAATGTGGCAAAAGCGGATTATCAGGCAACGCAAAATATGTCGCTTTTTGAATCACGCAGCGCCTTTGCCAGGTTTAGCGCGGCGCAAAACCTGGTAAAAATTTATGAGACCGGAGTCTTGCCGCAGGCACAAGCTGCAATGGACACCGCCAGAAGAGGCTACGAAGCAGATAAAGTAGCTTTTTTGGATTTGCTGGATTCTTTACGTACCTTAAAGGACTTTCAGATAGAATATTTTGAATCTTTGGCCAATTTGGAGATTGCCCTGGCAGATTTAGAAAGAGCAGTCGGCGTAGATTTGGCAAAATAATTTAGGAGAGATAATGAAAAAGAAAAAGATCTTATTGATTCTACCGGTAATTTTTGTATTATCTGTTTTTGGTTTTTTTATTTTTTCAAGCTTGCATCGTAAAACAGCTCAAAAAAATCCGGTTAAAGATACCTATCAGTGCCCGATGCACCCGGCTTTTACTTCTGATAAACCCGGAGACTGCGTGATTTGCGGGATGAAATTGGTGAAGATGCAGAATACCGGGTCAAGCCAAAAAGAGAAATCACTCCAGGAAGTCTGTCTTGAACATAATTGCACTATGCATAATTGCGCCATGCATGTAAAAGCCGAGATTAAACCCGGAGAGAAAATTATCTGCCCTGTGTGCGGGGAGATTATTTCCACCTCTAATAGTAAAGTTATTCCGGCTAAAGCAGCAGAAAAATCAGCTGAAAAAAAAGCGCGTAAGATCCTTTACTATCGTAATCCGATGAACCCGCAGGTAACTTCGCCTGTGCCGATGAAGGATCAGATGGGGATGGATTATGTTGCGGTTTATGAAGAAGCAGCTAAAAGCGAAAGCGGCCCGACAGTGCAGATCAGCCAGGAAAAGCAACAGTTGATCGGGGTAAAAACCGATACAGTAAAGAAGGTAAATCTTACCAAGGCTATACGCGCTTATGGCAAAATTGCCTATGATCCTGATCTTTTTGTAGCGCAGGAAGAATATTTGCAGGCGTTAAAGACCGTAGATGCCACAAAGAACAGTGTTTTACCTTCTGTGACCGAGCAATCAAATTCGCTGCTTGCCGCAGCTGAAAATAAACTCTTACTTTTAGGGATGAGTAAGATAGAAATTGATGAATTAGCAAAAAAAGGATCGGCCCAGGATAATCTTTACCTTCCCGGAAATCAAGGTACGGTGTGGGCTTATGTGGATATTTATGAATATGAGATTGGGGCAGTAAAAACCGCTACACCGGTAGAAATTGAAGCAGATGCTTATCCTGGCCAAGTATTTAAGGGAAAGGTAATTTCTATTAATCCGGTGTTAGATCCGGCGACACGAACTAACAAAGTACGAGTAGAGATAGAAAATCCGGAAAATAAATTGAAGCCGGAGATGTTTGTGAATGCCCAAATCAAAGTAGAGCTTGGGGAAAAATTAGCTTTACCGGAATCAGCGGTTCTGGATACCGGTATCAGAAAAATCGTTTATCTTTCAGAGCCGGGGGATATTTTAGAGGCGCGCGAAGTTACTTTAGGCCCAAAGGCAGAAGGATATTATGAAGTGATTTCCGGAGTAAAAGAAGGTGATATTGTAGTTACGAGCGGAAATTTTCTGGTAGACTCGGAAAGTAAATTAAAAGGCGCCACGCAAAGCTTAGAACATCAGCATGTACAATAACGATGATTGAAAAAATTATCGAGTTTTCCGCAAAGAACAAGTATCTTGTCATTATTTTCGTATTGGCGGCGATGGTCGCCGCTGTTTACTGCATCAGAAACATCCCTCTTGATGCCATCCCCGATTTATCCGATACCCAAGTAATCATTTATTCTCGCTGGGACAGATCGCCTGATATTATCGAAGACCAGGTGACTTATCCGATTGTTTCCGCAATGCTGGGAGCTCCAAAGGTAAAAGCTATCCGCGGATTTTCCGACTTTGGATTCTCTTATGTTTATATTATTTTTCAGGACGGCACGGATATTTACTGGGCGCGTAGCCGCGTCCTGGAATATTTAAGCAAGATCATCCCGAAGCTTCCGGAAGGTGTTAACGCGGAATTAGGCCCGGATGCCAGTGGCGTAGGGTGGGTTTATCAGTATGCTTTGGTAGATAAAACCGGAAAAAATGATCTAGCACAGTTACGCAGTTTCCAGGATTGGTACCTGCGTTATTGGCTGCAGAGTGTGCCGGGGGTAGCGGAGGTAGCTTCAATCGGAGGTTTTCAGAAACAATACCAGGTTAATATCAACCCAAATGCTTTATTGGCTTATAAGATTCCTTTGGATAAGGTTATCGAGGCAATCAGGCAGGGTAATAATGATGTGGGCGGCAGATTGGTGGAATTTTCCGGCACGGAATATATGATCAGAGGCAGGGGTTACGTAAAAAATATCAAGGACATAGAGAATATTGCAGTGTGGGAAGATCCGTCCGGTACGCCTGTGTTGGTAAAGAATCTAGCGAATGTAGTTTTGGGGCCGGATATCCGTAGAGGGGTTGCGGATTTAGACGGGCAGGGAGATACGGTTGGCGGGATAGTGGTGATGCGTTATGGCGAAAATGCTTTAAATGTGATTAACCGCGTTAAACAAAAGATTGAAGATACTAAGCCTTCTCTGCCTAAAGGTGTAGAGATCGTTACTACCTACGACCGTTCAGAACTGATCAAACGTTCGATAGAAACTCTGAAACATCAGCTGATCGAAGAAATGATCATCGTCAGTTTCGTGATCCTGCTTTTCTTATGGCATTTTCCGTCTGCGATCATTCCCATCGTAACAATTCCTATCTCTGTACTTTTATCGTTTATTCTTTTATATGGGATGAAAGTTACTTCCAATATCATGTCTTTATCGGGAATCGCGATTTCAATCGGTGTTCTGGTTGACGGCGCAATCGTGGAAGTAGAGAACGCCTACAAAAAATTACAATTATGGGAAGCCGGAGGTAGATATGGCGATTATCATGAAGTGCGGCTAAGCGCCCTAAAGGAAGTGGGGCCTTCGGTATTCTTTTCTTTGTTAGTGATTGCGGTTGCATTTTTACCGGTTTTTACTTTAGTTGACCAGGAGGGCAGGTTATTCCGGCCGTTAGCAATCAGCAAGAATTTGGCTATGGCGATTGCGGCGATCCTGGCAATTACACTGGACCCGGCAATGCGCATGTTATTTACCCGGATGGACTACAAACATTTCAAGCCTAAGTGGCTTTCGCATATCTATAATACGGTTACCGTTGGGAAATATTATCCGGAAGAAAAACATCCTATCAGTAAGATATTGTTCCGGATTTATGAACCAGTTTGCAGGTTTGTCTTAAAATACCGCAAAGCTACCTTAATCGGCGCAACAGTATTGATGCTGATAACAGTTCCGGTTTATTTTCAATTGGGCTCTGAATTTATGCCCCCGTTAAATGAAGGAACTATCCTTTATATGCCCACAACCTTGCCGGGGATCTCCGTAAGCGAAGCCCAGTCGCTACTGCAAACAATGGATAAAATCATCATGACTGTTCCGGAGGTAGAGAGGGTTTTTGGCAAGGCCGGCCGGGCTGAAACTCCTACGGATCCTGCGCCATTTTCCATGATGGAAACAACCATTGTTTTAAAGCCGGAAAACCAGTGGAGAAAAATTAATGGTCGTAGGATTTCCTGGGACAAAATCGTAAATGAGCTGGATAGTAAGCTACAAATTCCCGGTGTCACTAATGCCTGGACCATGCCGATCAAGGCGCGCATCGATATGCTCTCTACCGGCGTGCGCACTCCCGTGGGGGTAAAGATTTTCGGGGCAGATTTAAAGGAAATTGAAAAAATCGGAATTAATTTAGAATCGTTGCTTAAGAACATTAAAGGCACGCGCAGCGCCTATGCAGAGCGCGTTACCGGAGGATATTTTGTGGATTTTGATATTAAGCGCGAGCAGATTGCCAGGTACGGGTTGAGTGTCAAAGACGTAGAAATGGTAATTATGTCGGCTATCGGAGGTGAACCGATAACTACTACTATCGAGGGAAGAGAGCGCTATACGGTGAATGTGCGCTACGCTAGGGAGCTGCGCGATGATTTACCTGGGCTACGCCGGGTATTGGTCTCAACCCCTTCCGGTGCGCAGGTTCCTTTGGAACAGCTGGCGTATATTCACTTGTCATTAGGCCCGTCGATGATCCGCGATGAAAACGGGATGCTTTCCGGATATGTTTATGTGGATATTTCCGGTCGTGATGTGGGTAGTTTCGTGAGAGAAGCAAAAGAAATAGCGGCAAAAGAATTATCGCTTCCGGCAGGATATTCCTTGCAATGGAGCGGTCAATACGAAAACATGTTGAGAGTAAGAGAAAGGCTAAAGCTCGTTATTCCAATTACCATCTTTATCATTTTTGTGCTGCTTTACCTGAATACTAAATCTCCGATGAAGGCAGGTATTGTAATGTTGGCAGTACCGTTTTCTTTAATAGGGGCGATCTGGTTATTGTGGTTTTTAAAATATAATATTTCTATCGCGGTCTGGGTAGGGATGATTGCTTTAATGGGGCTAGACGCCGAAACCGGCGTATTTATGCTGTTGTTTTTGGATCTAGCTTATTACGAACGGGTAAGAGAAGGAAAAATGAAGACTTATGATGATTT
Organism: Candidatus Omnitrophota bacterium; assembly: GCA_028717885.1. GTDB lineage: Bacteria > Omnitrophota > Gorgyraeia > Gygaellales > Profunditerraquicolaceae > JAQUMX01. Next base: position 17,605 of record JAQUMX010000019.1, on the reverse strand, counting down.
AAAAGAAGCGATTATCCACGGCGCGGTAAAGCGCATAAGGCCAAAAATGATGACTGTAGCCGCAATGTTTATGGGCTTGATCCCGATTATGTTTTCTATGGGCACAGGCGCTGACATGATGAAGCGTATTGCTGCACCAATGATCGGCGGCATCTTTACCAGTTTTATTTTGGAGCTATTGGTTTATCCTCCCGTATATTCGATTTGGAAATGGCGTTATGAGATGAAGCATGGAAACGTTGACGTAAGCAAATTACCCCTGCCGGGATTACAGCATCATTAAACTTTGGTTGCGAAAAAAGTCAGAAAAAAGCAGAAATCCACAGTCGACAAAAATCAAAAATTAGGTAAAATTTAATCGTAAAATAAATACTTATTAACAAGGAGATGGTAATGAGAGCAGTAGTTGACCCGGATAAATGTATAGGCTGTACTTTGTGCACGCAAATCTGTCCGGAAATTTTTAAAATGGAAGGAGATAAAGCGGTAGCCTATTTGAATCCTGTTCCGGATAAGCTTATCAATTCCTGCAGGCAGGCGGCAGAACAATGCCCTGTAGAGGCTATTTCTATAAGCGAATAAATAATGGAGCGTTGTGAACTAACCATAAAAATTTCCGGCGAAGCCGGCCAAGGGATGCAGACTATTGGCATGGCCTTGTGCAAGCTGTTTAAAGACGCCGGGTTCTCTATTTTTGCCAACCAGGACTATATGTCCAGGGTTAGAGGCGGGAATAATTTCTTTCAGCTGCGCGTAAGCCACCAACCTCAATATACGCTGCGCCAAAACAGCGATATCCTGATTGCTTTGGATAAGCAAAGCATAAGTTTGCAGAAGAAAAACCTTTCTCCCAGTAGCGTCATTATTTTTGATAAGCAAAAATTTGCAATCGAGGAAGAAGGAAAGAACCTTTTTAACGCGCCCCTATATGATTTGGCGCTAAAGAATGGCGAGAGCGAAATCTTTGTTAATTCCGTTGCCTGCGGTTTGCTTACCAGGATGGGCGGGTTGGATTTTGTTCAACTGGAAAAAGTTTTGCGTTCAGTTTTTGGCAACAAGGGCGTAGAGGTTGTCGATAAAAATATAAAATCCGCGCAAGCCGGGTTTGATTATGCCAAGAACAATTTTACTTCTAATAAATTTAACCTTCCTAAAGCCACGCCTCGCGAAAAACTTCTGCTTAACGGCAACGAAGCTATAGCACTGGGCGCAATTGCCGCCGGAGTAAAATTTTATTCGGCATACCCAATGACTCCTTCCACGAGTATTATGGATACAGTGGCGCATTACGCCAAAAATTTCAATATTCTAGTCGAACAGGCAGAGGATGAGATTGCCGCGATTAATATGGCTATCGGCGCATCTTTTACCGGTGCCCGTGCGATGACCGCAACCAGCGGCGGAGGGTTCTGCTTGATGACTGAGGGCTTAAGCCTTGCCGGAATGACGGAAACTCCGGTAGTAATCGTGGATGCGCAAAGGCCGGCTCCGGCAACCGGATTTCCTACTCGTACGGAACAAGCTGACTTAGGATTTTTACTGCATGCCGGGCACGGAGAGTTTGCCAGAGTGGTTTTTACTCCCGGATCAATTGAAGAAGCGTTTTATTTAACCATAAAAGCTTTTGACCTGGCAGAAAAATATCAGATCCCCGCTTTAATTATGACTGATCAGCACTTGGCGGATTCTTACCGGGAAATTGGCCCCGAAGAATTGAAAGCATCCAAAGTGAAGCGTTATATCATATCAAAGCAGGATTCAGGGGGGATTACAGATTATAAAAGGTATAAACTGACCTCTTCCGGGATTTCTCCTCAGGCTGTGCCTTCCTGGATTAACGGTCTTATTTATGCGGACAGCGATGAGCATACCGAAGAAGGGCATATTACGGAAGACGCGCAGGTGCGCGTAAAAATGGTGGAGAAAAGATTTCATAAAAAAATGCTGATGTTAGAGCAGGAAATCGAAGGCCCGAAATTTTTTAATTTAAGAGGGGCGAAAATTTGCTTGGTTGGTTTTGGTTCTACTTTTGGGGTTTTAAAAGAGGCCGTGTTAACTTTAAAAGATGAAAAAGTCGGTTTTGTGCACTTGCCGCAAGTTTGGCCGTTTCCGGCCGCAGCATTGCAAAAGCTTTTAAAAGGCGCCAGGAAAATTTTTACCGTAGAAAATAATGCCGGAGCGCAATTGGCTAGGCTTTTAAGAAGGGAAACCGGAATTGAAGCGGACAAGTCAATCCTGAAATATGACGGCCGGCCTTTTAATGTGGATTATCTGGTTGCTCAGCTAAAAAAGAGGTAAAAGCTTTGGAGATTAGGGATTTAAAAACTAACGATGAAATTACCTGGTGCCCGGGTTGTGGAGATTTCGGGATTTTAAATGCCCTAAAAAAAGTTTTTGTAAATCTCGGGAGGCCGTTAAATCAGATTTTGCTGGTTTCCGGAATTGGCCAAGCGGCGAAATTGCCGCATTATATCAAATGTAATTGTTTTAACGGGCTGCATGGCCGGGCGCTTCCCGTAGCTTTTGCGGCAAAAGCGGCAAATCCCGGATTAACCGTAATCGTTACAACCGGCGACGGAGATTGCTACGGCGAAGGCGGCAATCATTTTCTGCACAATATCAGGCGCAACATCGATATTACGGTAATAGTGCATAATAACCAGATTTACGGCTTGACCAAGGGGCAGGCATCTCCTACTACAGACCCCGGATTTGTGACAAAGGTGCAGGCTGAAGGAGTGGTTTTAGAAGCTTTCCATCCTTTGGCTGTGGCGTTAACCTTAGGCGCGGGGTTTGTGGCGCGCGGATTTAGCGCTGATTCAGAGCATCTTGCCTGGTTGATCGCAGAAGGAATAAAATTCAAAGGCTTTGCCTTAATTGATGTACTGCAGCCATGCGTTACTTTTAATAAAGAAAATACTTACGACTGGTATTCCAAACGGGTTTATAAAATTAACGACGACCCCAATTATCACCCTGAAGATAAGGACGCAGCTTTGAAAAAAGCCCAGGAATGGGGAGAAAGAATCCCGCTCGGGATTATTTACCGCAATCAGGAGAAAAAAACCTACGAAGAGAAACGCGGCCTGCTGAATAAACCTGCTTTAATTGAAGAAGATATTACCCGCATTGACCTTAAAGCCACCCTCAAGGACTTCATCTAGCGCTTCGACAAATTTTTCCTAATCAAAGCTTCAAAAAAAAGAATTTAATGATATAATTATATACTGTGTTTAAAGTTAAGACACCCGATCCTATCGGATGGATCGGTGTCCATCTCTATGCTAGAAAGGATTCTTTATGAAGGAAATAAAATTCGATTTCAATAATCTCTTTAGCCTGAATATCGGTAAGCTACACGGAGTAACTGAGAACGACCTAAAAGCTGTTTCCCGGCAGGCGCTTGCTGCACAGGCGAATTTAAAGAAAAAATTAAGCACAGAAGCCAGCCGCGTTAAGTTGTCTCTGGAGTGGGCGATGCTGCCTTTTCAAAGCCGCAAAACTATTGACGAGATTTCTCGGCTCGGCCAGGAAATTTCCGCTAAATACGACGATGTTTTATTCTTAGGTATCGGAGGCTCGTATCTGGGGCTAAAAGCCGCACAGGATGCGCTTCTTGTGCCTTACTATAATGATTTTAAAAAATTGCGCAATGACAGGCCCAGGATCTATTTTGAAGGGAATAATCTTGACCCTGATACCCTCAATAGCCTGTTAAAAAATTTAAACCCTAAAAAAACTTTTGTCGTGGTAATTTCCAAATCCGGCGAGACCACGGAAACCAAAGCTGCTTTTGAAATCGTGGAATTATGGCTAAAAAAGCACGTAGGTAATTTTTACGGCCGGCAGATTATCGCTATTACCGATCCGGAATCCGGCACTTTGCGTAAGAAAGTAAACCTTGAGCACGCAAAAGATGGTTTAAGCTTGCGTAGCCTGCCTTTGTTAAAAGGCGTAGGCGGCAGGTTCTCGGAATTTAATATGGGATTGCTGCATCTGGCAATTATCGGTGTTGATATAAAACAGGTTTTATCCGGAGCGACCCAAATGGCAAAACGCTGTTCCAAAGAAAACATTATGCAGAATCCGGCTTATCTTTATGCGCTTTTACACTACCTGCTTTATAGAAAGAAGGGTAAGTCAATTGCAATCCTGATGCCGTTCTCAGAATCTTTAAAAAGTACCGCTGATTGGTATGTGCAGTTGCTCGCGGAAAGTTTAGGTAAGCAAGGCCTTGGCCGCACCCCGGTTTCCAGCCGCGGGACCAATGATTTGCATTCCATCCAGCAGAATAATATTGAAGGAGAGAATAATAAAGTAGTGACATTTATTAAGCTCGAAAAATTTAAATCGGATTTAGCCATGCCTGCTACGAGCGGAATATTGAGCGGCAGGCGCTATTCGCAGTTAATCTCTTTAGCGCAAGAGGCAACCGAATGGGCATTAGTGCGCGCCCAGAGGCCAAACTGTACGGTTATTTTACCGGCACTGACACCTTATTATTGGGGAACCTTACTTTTCTTTTTTGAAATGGCTACTGCTTTCGAAGGAGAATTGCTCAAGGTAAATGCCTTTGACCAGCCGGGTGTAGAAGGATACAAAAATTATATGTATTATAAGCTGAATAAACCGGGAATACCTCAGGAAGTAATTTCGCAGATACGTAACCACCCTTTAAAAAAGGATAGTAAATTTATCGTCTGATGAAACGAAAAATTATTCTCGCCATCCTCTGCGTAATAGTTGTTATTGCTTTGTTATCTATCGGGATAAACTATCTTAACAAAGTAATCCTGCCGACAAAAATCAAGGCCCTGATCGTAAATACTTTAGAGCAAGAAACCGGTAAAAAGGTCAGCCTTGAGAGCGTGCAATTCAACATTTTCCGGGGTCTCGTTTTAACCAATTTTACTATTAGTGACGAAAACAGGCGTATTCTCGATATAAAACAGGCTTCCTGCAATTTTTTTCTTCCCGCCTTGATAAAGAAACAGGTGGTGATTACCCGCCTTTCGCTTAGCGAAGCAGAGGCATTTCTTGAGCGTAAAACCGCCAATTCATTTAATCTGCAAGAGTTCTTGCCGCAGAAAAAAAGCACGGATACCAAAAAAGGTTTTTCCTTTTTTATCTCGCGAGTAGCCCTTTATAAATGTAAAGTTTTGTTTCAGGATGACACTACCACCCCGCAATTTGCCAAGTCCTTTGAGAATGTGAATGCATCTGTAGCATTTAGTTTTCCTGCTTCGGTAAAATTTACGCTGAATGCGGAAATACCGGAAAATCCGCCTGCCAAAATTGTAGCCCAAGGTGACTTTAAGATTCCGCAACAGCAGTTCTCCGGAAAATTGGAATTTAAGGAACTTCCTTTAAAGGATTTTCAGGCATATTATCAGCAATCGGGTATTGCCGTGGGTGAAGGCAGGGCTGATGCTAAATTCAATTTTGATTATAAGAATAGCCTCGCCCAGGTAGAAGCGGATATTTTAAGCCGCGACATAAGCCTGGAAAAAGGTAAACTTAGCGCCAAGCTCGGCGCGACATTAAGAGGTTCTTTTCAATATAACGTTAAGGAGAAGAAGCTAAAGTTTGACGGTAATGCCAATATCCTTAAAATGGATTTATCCGGATTAGAATTTGTAGGTGAAATAAAAGAGATTCGCGGCCCGATTAAGTTTAATGAAACGCAGGCAAGCGCAGAAAATTTAACCGCTACCTGCTTAGGCTTGGGCCTGGACGCTGATTTAAGCCTTGCCCAATATAATGACCCGGTATTAACGGTCAAAGCGCATTCCAGCCCCAGCGTCGAAGTTTTAAGGTCATTACTTAAAGAAAAGTGGCAAATCGAGGTTCCTGCGCAGATTACAGGTAATACCGCTTTGTCGGTGGATATAAAATTAAAGCCGCTTGCCCCTGAGGCTGCTCAGATAAACGGTGCCTTAAAAATTTCCGATGCTACAATTAAGCCTGACCAATTAAACGCCCCTTTAAAGAATGTGAATGGCGTGTTTCAGTTTACCCAGAACCAGCTTAAATGGGAGGATTTCTCCTTTGATTATCTTACGGTTCCCTATAAGAGCAGCGGAGTGCTGACTAATTTTCAGGCGCCGGGAGTGCAATTTGAGCTTTCCTCCCGGCAATTATTTTTGGAATCAGTATTGGCGATAAACCATAAACTGGTTAAGCTTTCGAAATTCCGGGGCCGTTTCAATAATTCCGATTTTACGGTTTCCGGGGACTTGGATTTAAGCGCGCCGCAGCGCATAGAATCGCAATTAACCGGCGGGTTTAACCTTGATTTGGCAGACCTAAAAGATATTTTTAAAAATTACAGCGAGAAAATCGCATCCTATAAGCCGATGGGGATCCTTCAGGGGCAGGTAAATCTTACGGGAAATATCCGTGATTTCAAATCTTGCGCCATAAAGGGCAACCTGCGCAGTTCTACATTTTCGCTTCTTGGTTTAAAATCAGAAAGCCTTTTGCTTGATTATACGCAGTCGGAGGGGATAGCCAATATGCCGGTTTTGCACCTCGGCCTTTATGCAGGAGTTTTAGAGGGGAGCGCAAAAATAAATTTAACTTCAGAGAACCTGCCTTTCTGGTCTAATTTCAATTTAACCGATGTGCGGATCGAAAGATTAAAGCTTGATACTCCGGCAAAGGCAGAGGATATTTCCGGGCTTTTACGTGCTTCAGCCAGGATCAACGGTTTTTGTGCCGACTGGGGCAAATTGTCCGGTACAGGGCAGATTTCCGTTGCTAATGGCAAGCTTTGGCAGTTAAACCTTTTTAAGGGGCTAGGGAGCCTGCTTTTTACTTCGGATTTTACCAATATCGTTTTTAGCGAAGGCAACTGTAATTTCAATATGGAAAATAAGACGGTTTATACCGATAATTTGGTGATGAAAAGTAATCTTGCTAATTTGTCAGGAACCGTTAAAATAGGTTTTGACGGCGCGCTCGATGCCAGCCTTGATGTGCAGGTTTCGGAAGAAGCGCCGGTTACCGGTACTTTTAAAGATGTTACTACGGCGATCCTCGGCCAGGCGCAAAGGTTCGGAGTGATCAAAATCAGCGGCACCCTGAAAGAGCCAAAGTACAAATTCAAAGCCAGTGTTTTAAATATTATTGACGGCTTGAAGAATACTTTTCTGAATAAACAGGAGTAGAGTGTAAATGGCGATAATTTTTATAGTTGTTTTTGTAGTCGGCGCAGGTTTAGCGGGCTATGCGGTTTACCTCATGTTTTCTTCCTCAGAACAATCTTCATCCGGCTCTTCGGGAAAGCCTACGGGAATGGATTTTCGCCAGCAGGAAGATTTTTACCGCGAGCAAAAAATCGCTAAGTTGGAAAGCCAGTTAAGCGCATTCCGGTCTGAAATCGAAAAAGCCAAAGCCGGCTCCCTCAATTTAGAGAATACAATCGTAGAAAATAAAAAGAAGGAAGAGGATTTAAAGGCCGAGTTAGTGCGCCGGGAAGAATGGGCAAAAAGAAATGACGATGCGATTAAAAGGACCCAGGAAGAAAACCTTTCTCTGAAAAATCAGTTCGTGGATAAAGAAAAGGAGTTGCAGCAGGTCTTTAGCCAGAATGTGGACTTAAGCCGCCAACTACGGGAATTGAACGAACAGTTGGAGGCCTTAAATACGCAAGGTAAATTAAAAGCCGACGAGCTGGAAGCGATGAAGCATCAGTTGGATGGTTTTAAGGAAGAAGTAAAAAAACAATCCGGCGCGATCAATGAGTTCAAGAAAAAAGAAGAGATCAGCGATTGGGTGCCTAAGCAGGAATTTTCTAAATTAAACCAAGAGTTTTCCCGCCTGGAAAATGAATTTGCGGTTAAGGATGGTAAGTTAAAAAACCTGATCGAAGAGTTAATTCAGTTAAAAGACCGGATCCGGCAGCAGGCGCAATTCGAAGAACAAGGGTTCGAAGTGCCGGCATTTGAGAATGCGCCTGTTGTGCAGGAGAAATCGATTGAATTGCAATTAGCCGAAAGCGCGCCCGGGGCTGTTGCCGAGCAGCCAAAAGAAGAAAGCGCTCAAGAAATAAAACCTGAAGAAGCCAAGCCCGAAGAGGCTAAACCCGAAGAAGTTAAACCTGAAGAAGCCAAGCCCGAAGAAACAGCTGCGCAAGAGGAAAAACCGCAGGAAGAAAAAGCGCCGGAAGCAAAACCAATTCCAAAATTCGATTTTTCCAAGATGAGGAATATCGGCATCATGGCGCATATCGATGCCGGAAAAACTACGCTAAGCGAGCGCATCCTTTATTATACGGGAAAGTCGTATAAGATCGGGGAAGTGCACGAAGGCCACGCGCAAATGGACTGGATGAAGCAGGAGCAGGAAAGAGGGATTACGATCACTGCCGCAGCAACTACCTGCCAGTGGGGGGATTACCGGGTGACGATTATCGATACTCCCGGACACGTAGATTTTACCGTAGAGGTAGAGCGGTCTCTGCGCGTGCTTGACGGAGCGGTTGCGGTTTTCTGCGCAGTAGGAGGTATTGAGCCGCAGTCAGAGACTGTCTGGCATCAGTCGAATAAATATAACGTGCCAAAACTGGCATTTGTGAATAAAATGGACCGCGTGGGAGCTGATTTTTTTGCGGTGCTTAAAGGTATCGACGAAGATCTGGGTGGAAACGCAGTGCCAATTGAAATCCCTTTGGGCAGCGAAGAAAATTTCCGCGGGGTAATTGATTTGATTGAAATGAAGGCGTATGTTTACGATGAAGAAACAAAGGGCAGGGAGTTTAAGGTTGAAGATATTCCTGCCGATCACCTTGAGCAGGCAGAAAAATACCGCCACCTATTATTAGAAAAAATTGCCGGATTCGATGACACAATGATGAAAAAATTCCTTGAGCCGGGAAGTGTTTTTACCAAGGAAGATATAGTCCCGGTTTTACGCCGCGGGACAATTGCCAATAAAATGGTGCCTTTGCTTTGCGGTTCGGCTTTTAAAAATAAGGGGGTGCAAAAGCTGCTTGACGCGGTAACATTATATTTGCCTTCGCCGGCAGACTTGCCTGCGGTTAACGGCCATGACCCGGAAGATTCGGAAAAAACAATCGAAAGAAAACCCGATTACAATGAGCCGTTTGCCGGCTTAGCCTTTAAAATCCAGTCTGATCCGCATATGGGTAAGTTAGTTTACGTGCGGGTTTATTCCGGGGTGCTTTCTACAGGTACCTATATATTAAACGCCACAAAGGATAAAAAAGAAAGGGTAGGCAGGATTGTGCGCATGCATGCCAATCAGAGGGAGAATGTCGAGCATGCCTTTGCTGGAGAAATTGTGGCGGTAATCGGTTTATCGGACACTATTACCGGAGATACGCTTTGCGATCCGCAAGCTCCGGTGTTGCTCGAGGCAATAGAATTTCCTGTGCCGGTAGTTTCTTTAAGTATTGCCCCTAAGAGCAGGGCTGACCAGGATAAATTGGGTAAGGGGTTGGCAAAATTAACCGAAGAAGACCCGACTTTTATCGTGCAAACAGACCAGGAGACCAAAGAAACCATTCTCACCGGAATGGGTGAATTACATTTGGAAATTATCGTGGACCGCTTAAAGGTGGAGTTCGGCGTTGAGGCTGTGGTAGGAGCGCCAAAAGTAGCTTACCGGGAAACTATCCTTAAAACCGCTTCCGGCGAAGGAAAATATATTAAGCAATCCGGCGGCCGCGGCCAATATGGCCATGTGGTGATGGAATTAATCCCGGCGACATCCGGAGAAGGTTTTGAATTTATCGATAGTATTAAGGGCGGGGCTATCCCGCGTTCGTTTATTCCGGCAGTGGAAAAAGGCGTTAAAGATGCCATGGAAAAAGGCGTGTATGCCGGATACCCGGTAGTGGATGTGAAAGTGAATTTGGTAGATGGTTCATACCATGAAGTAGATTCTTCGGAACTGTCCTTTAAAATGGCGGCAATTTTGGGGTTCAAAGCAATTTTTATGAAGGGCGAGCCTATTTTACTTGAGCCTTGCATGAGCCTGGAAGTTTCCGTACCGGAAGAATATGTCAATGCTATCGTCGGCAATATTTGTTCCAAGCGCGGAAAAATTTTGAATATGGATACCAAGGGTAAGCAAAAGATTATTTCCGCAGAAGCGCCTTTAGCGGAAATGTTCGGCTATGCTACGGCCTTCCGTTCATTATCCAGCGGACGGGCAAATGCTTCCATGGAATTTTGTAAATACCAGCAGGTGCCGCAGGAAATTGCGGCAAAAATCGTGGCAGAAAGAAAAGAGAAGATGCAGAATGAGCGCGGAGAATAAAATTTTGATCCGGCAGTTTTTGCCGGTGGATAGAAATGCGGTGCGCAAGATTTGTTGCGATACCGCTGATTTAGGAAAGCCGGTAGAAAATTTTTTTAGTGACCGGGAAATCATCGCAGATATGCTTACGGATTATTATACAAAATTTGAGCCGCAATCTACCTGGGTAGCGGTAGTTAATAATGAGGTGGTTGGGTATCTTATGGGCTGTTTAGATTCAGGCCGCTACGCCCAGGCAATGTTGTGGAGGATTGCCCCCGGGCTTTTTTGTAAAGCTTTGTGGCGGGGAAATTTTTTGCGCGAAGAAACCTGGAGATTGGTGCGAATTGCTTTAAAGAGCCTGAAATTAGGCGGTTTTAAAAGGAATATCCCGGAAAAGCAGTATCCGGCACATTTACATATCGACATTAGAGAAGAATTCCGGCAACGCCATATCGGCAGGTTACTTATGGAAAGGTTCCTGCAGCAGGCAAGAAACGAAAATGTAAGGGGAGTTCAGCTTTCTGTGCGCGGGGATAATTTTCATGGCCGCAAGTTTTTCGAGAAAATGGGCTTTAACCTTTTAGGAGAGTTTCCCATGGTGATGCCGGTGGGAAAAAGCTTTAGATTTGGCCAGACTGCGGTCTACGGAATTATCTTAAATTCAGCTTGACAATAAGCAAAAGGCATGTTAAACTCTTAACAATATAAATAGTTTAGCAAAGTTTTTAAAAAATTAGTAGCCTCTAGCTTTTGGAGGAGTTTAGAGGCGGATAGATATAGCCAGATTGACAAGGGTCAATCTGGTTTTTTTGTTCGCCGCAGAAGCGGCGTACCCGTCAATCCAATATGACGGGGTATGTTGAGGTATTTTATGGGAGGAATGTAATGAAAAAAGTCATGGGAATTAAAAGGATTATCGGCCTAGCAATGGCATTTAGCCTTTTACTTCAACAGCTGGGGTTCGCGCAAACCTTCTCAATGTTAGATTTTTCTAAATTTTTTAAGCCTGCTTTGAGTAACCCGAACGAACAGTTCCGCCCCATTCAGATGCGTTATTTTTCCTATAATTCACCCGTACAAACCTTTGATTTTTATCTGGATAAAGGTGACCTGAAAAAAATCGCCGATAAAGAACTTAAAAATAATGGCACAGCGCTGTTCAATTATTTTCTTATCGGTATTTCTCTGGCTAATGATAAATTCTGGGTTAATTTACGCCCTGATACAGAAGAGCAAGTAATTGATGATGAGCTTGCCAGGACAGATGTGGGCAAAATTTTATTGGAAGCGGACCTGGAATTAAAAAAAGATACCGCCGCTGCCACTGCTCCTGATTCAGCTACCGGCAAAGAATATTGGGCAAAGCTTTACCAAAAGGCAGGCGAGCTTTTTGGCACGGAGAATGTGTCAATACCTACGCTTACCCGTCCTTGGATAGTGCCGGGCGAAGTTATTGTGCGCTATACTGATGAAAGCGCCTATATTTACAAGGCGAGTTTAAAAGTAATGCTGGAGCAGGATTATTTAAAGGATTCTGCGGTTTATAAATTCGATGACCCGCGCTTAAAAGAATTAAACGAATACTCTTCGCAATTAGTGCGTGAATTAATCCTTCCGGAAGTTACTAAGAAAGTAAATACTGCCAAAAAGTACGCTTCCCTGCGCCAGGTTTTTTGCTCCTTGGTTTTAGCGCAGTGTTTTAAGCTTAAATTTGCCAATAAAGAAACTCCTTATCAGGCGCGCATTGATTCCGGCGACCTTTCAGGGCTGACTTCTAAAGAAAACTGGAGCAAATCCACTTATTTTAATGCTTATAAAAAATCATTCGAAAAAGGCGAGTATAACGCTAAGGCAGAAGTTACGACTTTAGCCGGTAAGCAAGTACGCACATTTTTTAGCGGCGGGATGCAGCTGGGTTTATCTCCGGAGCAGGCTGCTGTTACATTTCTTCCGAGTGCCGGCCAGGGTGAGATTGGCCAGGTGTTAGTTGGCCAGGGTTTTCCGGCAGTTAGTGTAAATCCGCAAAGCGGAGAAGTTACGCCGATTGAGCCTGAAGTTACAAGTCAGGATTCCAATGTTCTTCCTGAGGAAGATAGCGCAGGCTTTGAAGGCAGGCCGAATGAAGATTATAACGCAGATATTAATCCGGCGATCCGCGCACCGCGTAAGTATGCATTTTCCAGAAAATTTACCATGCCCTATGCCAGGGATAATGATGTTTTTCGTAATCTTTATGGCAGGGAACACGCCCATGAGAGCGCTGAAGAAGTATTGCAGGAAATTGAGGCGCATGCCAAGACAGTAGTTTTCGGCAAAGAATTTAAAGGCGGTAAGCAAGAAGTTGGTCGTACTTCTACTGATGCGAATATGGGTTGGACCGATGAAATGCGCGAAGGTAACCCGGAATATCTTTTAAAACAGGCGCAGCTGACTCAGGTAGGGATTCCTGCGTTGATGCGCGGGGATTATGCTACTTACGTGCGTTGTTTAAGGGAATATGCTGAAAGCCGTACGCAAACTTCAAGAATGTGGCTCAAAACTATTATGGCAGTGCGTAGGGGCGAAAAAGGCTTGCCACGCTGGGCTTATAAAAGATGGCAGATCTTACAGGAGAATCAGGAAAAGTACGAGACGTTCTTTAACCTTTTTGAAGAGTTTGACAAGCACGCGCAAGATCCTTCGACTGGAGAAGACCCAGATACCTATGATTTATACGCTCCGGGTGAAATCGGAGAGGCAATTGCTTTAGCAAAAGCATTCTCTGAAAGGACCGGCAGGCAAGTAGCAATATTCCCGCTTGGCGCAGGCGGTTTTGGTTCTGTGTGCGCGGTAGTAGGCGAAGATGAAGCAACTGTAATCGAATTTTTGAATTCTCCCGAATTAGGGCTAAAACAATTGATTTCAGCCGGAGAAACCAAACATGAATTGGCTAGTGCAGCAATGACCGAGGCAGAAGCTAAAGATATTGTCAGTAGTGTTGAAGGAGGAAGGCTTGCTTTTTGGAAGAATGCCAAAGCTGACCGCGCAGGCGGAGTTACTGTCAGTGGTTTGGAAGATTGGGACACTATGGCAAGGGAATTGACCGGCGGCGCAGGCTTAGCCATGGATATGAGTTTGCCGTGGGTAGTAGTGAATAGAGAAACCCTTCAGGTAGTTCCTATAGATCAAGCAGTGGATGGGGATGGCAACGTTGATAATGAGCGTTTTCCAAAAGGAGAATGGGTGGTTGCCAAGGCCTGGGATGTGGATTTCGATGGAAACAGGTATTTCCGTTTGGATAGGCCGATCATTTCTCCCGAGAATATGGCTTTAGTAGCTCAGCGTCAGGTAGCAACTGTGGAAGGCCAGACAAAAACCTTGCGCGAAGTATTGCCGGATCTTTTAGCCTGGGCAAAGGCAAATGACAAAAAGATCGTTTTCAGTGCTCCGGTACGCTGGCTGGATACTTTAGGCTCGAGCTGGGATCTGGTAGACTTCCGTCTCTCCGGTACACCGGAAGGCAACTTACGTCTGGAGCTTTTGCCCGCATGTAACGCTATTCCCAGCGAATATCGTGTTGAGTTGACCCTTACGCCTACGAATAATCCTAATATTATCGAATATGAATCAGAAAAATACTTTCCTAAGTTGCCAGGGCATACCTATCGCGTGGATCCATCGAAGGTAGAATATTTGGATAGCCCGGATCAGCAGCCGCAAAATTCGGATTCCATTCTTTTTGTGCCGCATCCGGAAAAGCCAGGTATGCACATGTTAAAAAGAAGGGAAGCAGATATCGCTGGTTTGTTTGCGCATCTTTTTGGCGTCAAAGGAGGTTTGCATATTACGCTTTCGCAGATGTCTTTTGTGCCGCAGCAGGGCGGTATGGAAAGTTCCAATATTTTTAACGACCTGATCGCTTTTATTATGGCCACACTTTCCGGAGCGCATTTTACTGTTCCGGAAATTAGCCATATTTCATTAATGTCGCAGATCAACGAATGTAACAATATTACCGGTAATCAGGGTGCAGATGCTGCCTGGGCAGGGGCTGGGTTACATATCTATGCCGGCGGTGAAACTGACACGCGCGGAATAAGGCCATTCGCAGCGGTTGGATTGGCAACCGAACAGCTAGATGGTAGATCGGTATTACAGGTGCAGCAAGTGCCTTTAAGATATGAGATGGAACACCCGGTCTGGGGGGTTAATCATAAAAATATGACCGATACCGTGCCGGGAGAAATTCCGGTATCTCAGCAAAGAATGCAGTTAACACCTGAACAACTGGAAGCCTTAAGAGGCGCCATACAATTATTGCCAGTAGAGGTTGAGAATTATTTATTAAGGCCTGATACAGCTTTGATTTTTGTGGATTTTTCCGGAGGATTAACTGGGCACCGTAGCCTTGGTAGGCCGCAAATCGAACTTGATGTCAAGTTGCTTAAACCGGGCAAAGAGGGCCGATTAGCTGATCGTATCTGGCACGAAGTATCAGAGCGCCAGATTATTCTTAATGCTTTAGAGGATTTAGGTTTAAGTGAAGCCTTAGAACAGACGCGCTTAAATCCGCGTTTACGCGAAACTACAATGGTGACAGTTGCCGGCCAACAGATCGCCTTGGCGGATGTAATTGATAATATTTCCGCAGCTGCACATCAGGCAATAACTGCTTTGGCAGGGATTAGCCAGCAGCCGATTATTGCACCGGACATACTTTGGAGCAGCCCTGCGACCTGGGCGCCGGTAGCGCATATCGGCTCGAATTTGCTGGGAGTGAGCGCTGAAGGGGAATGGCAGTCAGTTTTAGATGAAAGAGGAATTACCAGGGAACAGTTGATTCAAGCTGCTGAACGTGTATTCCTTACGCAAGCTGCTTTGTCCAGTACCGATATTAGCGGGGTTACGAATATCACGGTTGATTTAACCGACATTAATCCTAACTTAGGTACGCCAGACGTGGGAGTAATGCTAAGAGGCAGTATGCCTACGCCAAATGATTTTCTAGGCGGCAATCCCATACCTGGGCCAGGTGGTATTGATTTCCGTTATATCGGGCTCATGACCAAGTTTGAGAAGAGTGATTTTAAAAATGCCTTTACCATGCCGGATGTGGCAAATCTCAAGGCGATTAATCTGGTAAGTGAAAAAGCTGACCTGGATAAAATGCTGCAATCAGGGATGATGCCTTCGGCAGAAAGGCTTACTGATTATCTGGCAGCCTGCTATGTAACAAAAGACAAAAACAGCGGTACCCAGGAAATCGTTAACTGCCTGACAAAGTATTTTCAGGTTGAAGAAAAGAACGCAGTAGCAGAAACCGACCCGCAGCTACGTTCATTTATCTGGTTCATGGAATCAGAAGGGTTTGCCGGCTAATCAGGTATTACGAAAAAACGCATAAAAAGGCCTTATCCATTTTGGATAGGGCCTTTTCTTTTTTGCTTGCTAAGAAATATTTTCCAACTATAATAAAGAAGCGCTAAAAAGGGAGGGCGATCATGTATCAGGTAGAAGTAGCTCACGAAAAAGATTATACATTTGCAGTAAAATCAAAGGATTATCAGTTTAAGGTTGATACTAAAGGTAACGGAATTACTCCTCCGGATACTCTTTTAGCCAGTTTGGGCAGCTGTATCGGAGTTTATTTGCGTAAATACGCAGACGGCGCAAAGTTAGCTATTGAAAATTTTAGCATTACGGTTACGGCTGACTTTTCTCAAGAACCGCCTGCTTGTTTCCGGGAAATAAAGGTGCATTTGGACTTAAAAGGCGCGCAGCTTGACGAACGCAGAAAGAAAGCCTTGCTTGAGTTCATTAAAAACTGCCCTGTGCATCATACCTTAGCCGCAAATCCCAGAATCGAAATCAGCATCTAATTGGGGACGTTCCCCAAGGTGCCACCCTTGATGAAAAAAGCGCAAATTATCTGTACGATCGGGCCAGCAAGCAATCATCCTTCGACCCTGAAAAGATTAATCCAAAACGGAATGGAGGTTGCGCGGCTCAATCTTTCCCACGGAGATTTTGCCTGGCATCAGCAATGCATTGATTTGATTAAAAGGCTGAATAAGAAGAGTAAGCGCCGGGTAAAAATTCTTCTTGATTTGGAAGGGCATCGCATCAGGGTCGGGGAATTAAAGAAAATATCGGGAATTGTATTAAAGAAAAATGAAATTATATCCCTGTCTAATCGTGCGAAAAAAAGCGGAAAGCTAATCCCTTTTGATTACGATGGTAGGTTGCAGGATATAAAGCCCGGTAGCCATGTTTTTATCGATGACGGCAATATTTGCCTATTGGTAAAAAAAAGCAGCCAAAGCTCGATCTTGGCTCAAGTTTTGATTCCCGGAGTAGTACGTGAGCATAAGGGTGTAAATATTCCGGATATTAACCTTAAATTCCAGGGTTTGACTGTTAAAGATAGGTTAGATATAGATTTTGGGATAGAGAACGGAGTAGATTTTATTGCGCAGTCATTCGTGCGCAGCTCGGAGGATGTGCTTTTGGTACGCCAGGAACTTAAAAATAAGCGCGCATCCTGTAAAATCATCGCAAAAATCGAGAATCGCCAGGGGCTAAAGAATATCGATAGTATCATAGATGTGAGCGATGGAATTATGGTAGCCAGGGGCGATATGGGCGTATCATTGCCGATTTATATGGTACCAATGTTCCAGAAAATTATCATCACTAAATGCAAGCGTAAAAGAAAATTCGCCATTACCGCAACGCAAATGTTAGAAAGCATGACCGAACATTTTCGGCCCACGCGCGCTGAAGTAAGCGATGTAGCTAATGCCGTACTGGATGGTTCGGATTTTCTTATGCTTTCTGCGGAAACTGCCTCGGGCAAATATCCTGTTGAGTCAGTGAAAATGATGCGCGATACAATAGAATTTACGCAAAAGAGCAGGCGCTTGTTAAAGAGCCTTTTGCCATAATGAGAATTACAGTTAAAGTTAAGGCTAATTCCAAACAGGAAAAAATCGAAAAAATATCAGAGTCGGAATTTAAGGCCTGGATTAAAGAGCCGGCAATCGAAGGTAGGGCAAACGAAGGAGTAGTTGAGGCATTAAGTGATTATTTTAGCGTTCCTAAATCAAGAATCTCTATTATTAGGGGCCAAAAGAATAAAATCAAAATTATCGAGATAATTTAAATGAAAGCCAAATTGAAGAAGATGATCCTCATTTTGTCGATACTGGCGTTTTTAATTGCCTTGGGAGTAGCACTGTTTACGATTTTCTTTGACCAGGCAGTGCTGGTGCGTAAGGGCACGATTTACCGCGTTCCGGAATCCAAGAAATTAGTTGCGATTACTTTTGATGACGGCCCTTCGCCGGTATGGACCCCGCAA
>JAQUMX010000018.1:2316-30523 GCA_028717885.1 Candidatus Omnitrophota bacterium | reverse complement strand
TATTATTGATAAAATTCCAGAGGCAGTCAAGCGCAGTTCGTAATAGATTTCGCCGGCGTAGCTCCGTCGGTAGAGCAGCTGTTTTGTAAACAGCGGGTCGGGGGTTCGATTCCTCTCGCCGGCTCTTTGAAGATAATTAAACGTAAAATTTTCGGGCAGGTACCCAAGTGGCCAAAGGGGGCAGACTGTAAATCTGCTGCACCTGTGCTTCAGAGGTCCGAATCCTCTCCTGCCCATTAAATTTTTCCGACAAGGAAAAATTTAATGGCACTGAAGCGAGCGTTAAACGGCCCGACAAGGGCCGTAGCGAGCGAAGTGCCTCGGAAGTTGTTTCCGACAAGGAAAAATTTAATGGCACTGAAGCGAGCGTTAAACGGCCCGACAAGGGCCGTAGCGAGCGAAGTGCCTTAAGAGCATTGCTGCGAGCGTAGTTCAATGGTAGAACAATAGCCTTCCAAGCTATATATGTCGGTTCGATTCCGATCGCTCGCTCCAGAGTGTAGCTATGTGCGAAGACAAAAACCTTTCAGAAGAAAAATTTATCAGAGAAAAAATTCACGAATTGAATAATCATCTTTTTGCTTTTTCAGGGAGGATAGAATTGTTGCAATCCGAAGAAGGCCTTTCCGAAAAAACAAAAGAAAGTCTAAATAAGATTAGCAGCGAGCTGGATAAAGTCAGGGAATTGATTGAAGACATTCACAAAGCCGTGAAAAAAGGAGCTTAGGAGGCGGAAAATGGTCTATAAAGTCTTAGTGGTCGATGATGAGCAGGCAGTAAGAGATCTTTTTGCCGATCTCTTAAAAGAAGAAAAATGCATGGTGAAGACCGTAGGAAGCGGGGAAGAAGCATTGGATATTTTTTCTAAAGAGGATTTTGAAGTTGTCCTGCTTGATATCAAGCTTCCCGGGATAAACGGGATTGATGTTTTAAAGAAAATTAGAGAGCTAAAACCCAAAACTATCGTCGTGATGATTACCGGGTTCGGTTACGATGAAGGGCTGCTTGCTAAATGCAAAGAATTTAACTGCTCGGGGTATATTGGGAAGAATATGCCGATTTCCCAGATCATGAGCAACTTAAGGCTTTTTATTAAAACAACCGAAGAGAGAATCAAAAAAGACATCGGAAAATAAAGGGGAAATTTATGCCAGAAGAATTTTTAAAACCGGTTTTTATCGAAGCCTTTGATTTGGATGATGCGTGGTTCCAGTGCCTCTCGGAAATTTTGGATAACGGCCATGTTTATACGATTACCCGCGGTAGTTACGAGGGCCAAAAGCGCCTGGAATTCGATTTCGTGGCAGTGCGTGTAAAGAAGCCGGCGCACCAGATTATTCCGATTATTCCCGAAGGGATGAGTATACCGGCGCCTACGGATATGGATTATATCCAAGGCTACTTGAGTTATCTTTTAACCGGCACCAAAACCCAAACCGAAGATTACACTTACGGAGAGCGCCTGGTTGAGCCAAAGGTTAAAATAAAACAGAAATTAGGCAGCAAGGAAATGGTGCAGGAAATGCCTTTGGAAGTAAACCAGGTCGAAGAAGTTATTAAGCTTTATAAAGAAAAAGGTTTCGGCACTAACCAGGCAATTATGGAAATCGGCATGCCCTCGGATATAAAGCTAACCGATCCGCCGTGCTTACGCCTGATTGACACGCGTATCCGTTACGGAAAATTGCATTTCATTTTATATTTTCGTTCCTGGGATTTATGGGGAGGTTTTCCTTCCAACCTGGGAGGCTTGGAATTGGTTAAACAGTATATGGCCCAGGAGATCGGTGTTGAAGACGGGGAAATCGTTGCAGTAAGCAAGGGGCTGCATCTTTATGATTACAGTTGGGATTTGGCAAAATTACGCACTAATAAGCCAAATCCAAAGGCGCTGCGAACAGTGGAGGTGGCACATGGCAAATAGCGATAAGGGTAAAGAACGGCGTAAATTCATGCGCCTTGATTTTATCACTCCGTTGGCTTTTAAGGTTTGCAAGAAAAAGACCCTTTCGAAAATACTTGAAGGTTATACGGCTAATATCAGCCAGGGCGGGATTCTTTGTAATATTGCGGAGAGGGTTTCTAAGGGTGACATTCTTTGGCTTTCTTTTGATAAAGGCACTTTAAGCATTTGTGCAGATATCGATAGGCAGAGCCTGATTTATCAAAACGGAGTCATTGGTAAGGTAGTAAGGATAGAGCCCAAGGGAAGCAAAAATTTCAGCGTCGGCATCCAATTCATTACCCGGGAAGAAAAAAACATTTCGAATATCTTTCCTAAAATCCACTTCATGAAGGAAGAGGCTACATTTGAACGCGAAGAAGTATAGGATTGCGGTTTTAGGGGATGGAGGCTGGGGCACAACCTTAGCGATTTTGCTCGGACGCAAAGGTTTTCCGGTTACGCTTTGGAGTGCATTCCCGGATTATGCGGTACAGCTGGATAGGGAGCGCGAGAATAAAAAGTTTTTAGCGGGCATTAAAATCCCCAAAAGTATTTCTATTACTGCGGAGCTGGGGGCTGCTGTCGAGAATAAGCAGTTGATAGTTTTAGCTGTGCCTTCGCAGTTTTTACGCCGGGTATTAAGAAAATTAAGAAGCCAGCCCTATCCGCGCCAGGCAATTTATTGTAGTGCAGTAAAGGGTATTGAAGTAGGTTCTTTGAAAAGAATGTCGGAAGTAATCCGTGCTGAATTGGGGGTAAAAAATATTTGTGTACTTTCCGGGCCGACTATTGCCCAGGAGGTGGCTGCTGGAATCCCTACTGCAGCAGTAGTTGCCTGCGTAAATAAAAAGGCTCGTACGTGCCTGCAGGATGTATTTATGACGGAATATTTCCGGATTTATACTAACCGCGACATGATCGGCACCGAATTAGGAGGTGCCTTAAAAAATATTATTGCCATAGCTTGCGGAGTTTCCGATGGGTTAGGTTTTGGAACTAATACCAAGGCTGCGATTTTAACCCGCGGATTAGTGGAAATTTCCCGGCTGGGTAAAGCCATGGGCGCAGCGGAGAATACTTTTAGGGGGGTAAGCGGCCTGGGAGATTTGGTTACCACTTGTATTAGCCAACAGAGCCGCAATCGTTTTGTCGGAGAGCAATTAGGCAAAGGAAAAACTTTAAGTCAAATCCAGGCGCATATGCAGATGATAGCTGAGGGCGTACCGACTACCAAATCGGCCTATGCTTTGAGCTTAAAATATAAAGTTGAAACGCCGATTATCAGGGAAGTTTATAACCTGCTTTATAAAAATAAAGACCCGAAGAAAGCAGTGCGCGACCTGATGACGAGGGAAAAGAAGGAAGAGTAAGCGGCGAAAAGATTAACGGGGCGTGGCTCATCCACCACAAAACTTGGCGGATTTCGCCACGAAGCTTTAAAAGATTAACGGGGCGTGGCTCAGTTTGGCTAGAGCGCTTGAATGGGGTTCAAGAGGTCGACAGTTCAAGTCTGTCCGCCCCGACCATATATTTTAAATAACTTCAAGGAGGCCTTATGAAGTATTCAGGACCAGAGAGACGTAAAGATCCGCGCGTCACGGCAAGGTTCATTGTTTCTTACCGTATTCTTGAAGAAGCTGATAATGTGGATGTCTCCCAAACTAAGAATATTAGCTTAGGAGGCATGCTGCTTACAACCAACCGGCGTTTCGATCCCGGGACCAATCTTGCTTTGGAGATCAGGCTTCCTTTTGACCCCAATCCGATCATGCTCATTGCCAGGGTCTTGGAGTCGCATCAGGTGATCAAGGATTTGATTTATGACACCAGGCTGCAGTTCCTGGCTGTAGATGATAAGCACCGCCATGTGATCAATAAAACGGTAGATTATTATTTAAAGAAAGGCTAGATTAGATGAAAAAGATCAATATCGGCTTAATCGGCTGTGGCAACGTCGGCAGCGGTGTAGTAAAAATCCTGCGCGACAAGAAAACATTATTAAGCGAAAAAATAGGCCTGGAAATCAATTTAAAGAAAATCTGCGATAAGGATCTTTCTTCCAAGCGCAATGTTCATATAGATAAGGACCTCTTGACCGGCGATGCTAAAGATATTATCAACGACCCGCAAATAGATATCGTGGTGGAGCTGATCGGCGGATTACATCCGGCAAAGGAATTTATCACCGAGGCAATTAAGAAGGGCAAAAATATCGTTACCGCCAATAAGGCTTTGCTTGCCGAGCACGGTGCCGAGCTTTTTGCTTTGGCGAAGGATACGGGCAAGAGTATTTATTTCGAAGCTTCGGTTGGCGGCGGGATCCCGATTATCAAGGCTTTGCGCGAAGGGCTGGTAGCGAATAAATTTAACAGTGTTTTCGGGATTGTTAACGGTACTTCCAATTTTGTGCTTTCGGAAATGTCAGCCAATAATTGTGAATTCCATAAAGCGCTCAGCGAAGCAAAACTAAGGGGTTTTGCGGAGAAGGACCCCACTTTGGATATCGAGGGGTTGGATTCTGCGCATAAATTGGTAATTTTAACTTATCTTTGTTTTGGCAAATTGGTGAGTTTGAAAGATGTTTTTATCGAGGGGATTTCCCGGATTTCTTTGGCAGATATAAATTATGCCAAAGAATTGGGTTTTGAAATTAAGCTCTTGGCAATTGCCAAAAAAGAAGACGGGCAGCTGCAGGTAAGGGTGCATCCGACCCTGATCCCAGAGAACCATTTGCTTTCTTCGGTGGCCGGGGTTTTTAATGCGATTTATGTTTCCAGCGACCTGGCAGGTAATTTATTGTTTTATGGCCCGGGCGCCGGGCAATTGTCAGCAGCCTCTGCGGTAGTTTCTGATCTGGTAGATTTGACCCAGGACCTTAAAGCCGGGCTTTTCCGGCCTACGATGAACAGCGTGGAAGATAAAAGCATTACTAAGCTCTGCAAAATAGACGATGTTTCCGGCCGTTACTATATTCATTTTACTGTCCTGGATAAGCCGGGTGTTTTGGCAAAGATTGCCGGAATTTTAGCAAAGTTCGGCATTAGCATTGCTTCGGTGAGCCAGAAAGTAAAATCTCACTCTCAGCAAGCGGTTCCGGTGGTGATCATTATCCATGAAGCAAAGGAAAAAAATTTGCGGCTGGCTTTAGCTGCGATTGACCGTTTAAATGTCGTGAAGGAAAAATCGGTAGCAATCAGGATCGAGGAAGTATGAAATATCAGGGCGTAATCGAGAAATACAGAAAATACCTGCCGGTTAGCGCTAAGACTCCGGTAGTTACTCTTTTGGAGGGCAATACTCCTCTGATTTATGCCGGATATTTGAGCAGCCTGATCGGAAAAAACTGTGAAGTTTATTTAAAATATGAGGGGCTCAACCCCACCGGTTCTTTTAAGGACCGCGGGATGACCATGGCGATTTCCAAGGCCAAGGAAGAAGGCGTTAAATGCGTAATCTGCGCCTCTACCGGAAATACTTCTGCTTCTGCTGCTGCCTATTCGGCGCGCGCCGGATTAAAATGTATCGTGCTGATTCCCAGCGGCCATATTGCCTTAGGCAAACTTAGCCAGGCTTTGATTCATGGCGCTAAGGTTTTGGCTGTAGACGGAAATTTTGATGTGGCTTTGGATTTAGTCAGAGAAATTTCTTCTAAATATCCGATTACTTTGGTGAATTCCCTGAACCCTTTTCGTATCGAAGGGCAAAAAACCGCAAGCTACGAAATTTGCGATACCTTGGATACGGCGCCTGATTTTCAGGTGATGCCGGTAGGTAATGCCGGTAATATTACCGCTTACTGGAAAGGTTACAAGGAATATAAAGCAGCGGGCAAAACAGATAAACTGCCGAAAATGTTAGGATTTCAGGCAGCAGGATCAGCCCCGATAGTTAAAGGTAAGCCGATTAAAAATCCCCACACGATTGCGACAGCTATCCGTATCGGCAATCCGGCAAGCTGGGCACAGGCAGAAGCAGCCAGGGATGAATCAGGCGGTTTAATCGATATGGTTACTGACCAGGAAATTTTGCAGGCATATAAATTGTTGGCGGTAAAAGAAGGTGTTTTTGTCGAGCCTGCGTCCGCAGCTTCTATTGCCGGGCTCTTAAAATTATCGCGAAAAAAATATTTTGCAAAGGGCTTACGCATGAAAATTACCTGCATTCTTACCGGGCATGGCCTGAAAGACCCTGACCGGGCAATTCAGAGCATAAAGAAACCGCGTATCATTAAGCCGGATTTAAAGGCAATATTAAAAGAAATTGGCTATTAACAGGCTCAAAGGGAAAAAGATTCTCATTACTGCCGGGCCTACCTGGGTGGCAATAGATTCAGTAAGAGTGATCAGTAATATTGCTTCAGGGGAAACCGGGATTCTGCTCGCTGAAAAACTACGGCAATCAGGAGCTAAAGTAACGCTTCTCTTGGGGCCGGTTTCAGCTTGCTGCTTGAATAAAAAATTAAAACTTGTCCGTTATAAATTTTTTCAGGAATTAAAAGAAAAACTTATCGGTGAACTAAAAACAGGCCGGTTTGATGCGGTAATACATTCTGCGGCAGTCTCGGATTACCAACCGCTAAATCTTTATCCGGGCAAGGTAAAATCGGATTTGAAAAACTGGAAGCTTCCTTTAAAGCCGACGGAAAAAATCATTAATTTGATCAAAAAGGCAGATAAAGAAGTTTTCGCAGTAGGCTTCAAATTTCAACCTGGGGCAAAAAAGGCTTTGCTTTTACGGGATGCAAAGAAATTAATGCAGCAAGCTGGCCTTGACCTGGTGGTTGCAAATACGCAAGCGGATAATAAGTATCAAGCATATATTATTGACAGTTTTCGGGGCGTTTCGCCTCTTTTTTCGAATAAGGGAAGTTTGGCTTCAGGGTTGGTTAAGTCAATAGGTGCCTTGATTCGATGAAAAAGATCTTACCGCTGGTTTTTATTTTGTTCTTTCCGGTTCTAGTTTTTGCGCAAAATTTGCCGCAGCCGCAGGGCTGGGTAAATGATTTTGCCAATGTAATTTCTGCGGATTATCGCCAGAAACTGGATCTTTTAATCCGGGAAGTAGAAAAAAAGACTTCTGCGGAAATTATGGTATTAACGGTAGAGGCAATAGCGCCGTATGATGAAAAAGAATACGCGCGCCTGATCTTTGACAGTTGGAAACCGGGGAAAAAAGGCAAAGATAACGGAGTGTTAGTGCTTTTGGCGGTAAAAGAAAGGCGCTGGCGTATCGAAACCGGTTATGGCGTTGAGGGGATTTTGCCGGATGGGCTCTGCGGTGAAATCGGGCGCGATAGCATGGTGCCTTATTTTAAAACCGGTAATTTCGGCGCCGGATTGTATTATGGCGTAGCAAGGATCAGTAAGGTTATTGCAGGAAATGTTTCTTTAGGGCATTCCCCTAAATTATCACCGAAAAATAACGCGTCATTTGTCGAAAACCTGTTTGGGCAGTTGTTCCTTATGGTTTTTGCTTTGGGGTTTTTTTCGGTCTGGAATATTCCCTGGCCGATTTTTATCGGGTTGCCGTTTACTTTGCTTTTTGCCGGTGTATTTTTTTCGATTTTTCCTTTTGCAGGCATTCTGGTAATTACAGGATATTTAATTGCCATGTATATCCGTTACCGGATTTGGCGCGGGATATCTCCGGAGGAACGTAAAAGTTTTTGGTATGTGTTGATCTTTGGCCTGGTTTCTCTCTCGAAATATCGAAAAGGCGGAGGGTTTGGCGGAGGTGGTTTTGGAGGAGGCGGCTTCGGAGGCGGCGGTGGCGGTGGCGGTGGCGGCGGTGGTGGTGGTGGAGGAGGCGGAGCAGGCGGAGGTTTTTAAATTAAGAAAGGGGAAAGGTTAAATGAAAAAATTTTTGATTGGTTTAGGGATTGCTGCGCTCTTAATCATTTTAGTCTTAATTTCCAGCTATAATGCGATTGTTTCCAAGCACGAAACAATTACCGCAAAATGGTCGCAGGTAGAGAACCAATTGCAAAGGCGTAATGACCTGATCCCTAATTTGGTAAATACAGTCAAGGGTTATGCTGCGCATGAAAAGACTGTTTTTGAAGAGGTTACAGCTGCCCGTTCACAATGGGCAAAAGCAGGGACAGTCGATGAAAAGGTAAAAGCTGCCCAGGCAGTGGATGGCGCGTTATCAAGATTATTACTGGTTGCGGAAAATTACCCCAATCTAAAAGCAGACAATACGTTCTTAAGGCTGATGGATGAATTATCCGGCACAGAGAACCGGATTGCCGTGGAAAGAATGCGTTATAATGATGCAGTCAGGGATTATAATGTTACGGTGAGAATGTTTCCCGGCAATGTTGTAGCCGGGATGTACGGTTATAAACCGGCAAGCGAATATTTTAGAGCCGAAGAAAAAGCAAAAATTGTTCCGGAAGTAAAATTTTAGGTTTCGTTATGCGTAATGTGTAAAGCGAAATGCGCATAGCGCAAAACGCTTTACGCAAAACGAAAATAAACTATGAAATATATTATATTAGTCGGCGATGGGATGGCGGATTATCCGATTGAAGAAATCGGGGGGCGTACACCCTTGGAAGTGGCGCGTACGCCGAATATCGATTTCCTGGTTAAGAACGGCGATCTTGGCCGGGTAAAAACTATTCCGGCAAAGATGAGCCCCGGCTCTGATGTTGCTAACATTTCAATTTTAGGTTATGACCCTAAAGAGGTCTATACCGGCAGAGGCCCGTTAGAAGCGGCAAACCTGGGTGTAGAATTAGAGGATGATGATGTGGCATTCCGCTGTAACCTGGTCACTGCTTTAGGGGATACGCTTGTTGATTACAGTGCGGGGCATATTAGCTCCAAAGAAGCGGAAATACTGATAAAGTTTCTTGATGAGAATCTCGGGACAAACCGTTTTAAGTTTTATCCCGGAGTAAGTTACCGGCACCTCTTATTGGTAAAAAGAGGCGCGGAAGAGCATTTTGACAGTTTGCTTTGCCGCCCGCCGCACGATATTACCGGAAAAAAAATCCCCAAGAATCTTCCAAGGGGGGATAGCGCGGAAGCCCTGATTAAATTAATGCAGGATTCGCGTAAGCTCTTAGAAAACCATGAAGTCAATTTAGTGCGTATCGATTTAAAGGAAAATCCGGCTAATATGATTTGGCTCTGGGGCCAGGGAAAAAGGCCGGATATGCCGAAATTCAAGGAAAAGTACGGCGTAGACGGTGGCATGATTTCTGCGGTGGATTTACTTAAGGGCATGGGGAAAATTTTAGGCCTGGATGTGATTAATGTTCCGGGTGCCACCGGTTATTATGATACGGATTATGAGGGCAAAGCTAATGCTGCGCTTAAATGTTTGGAAAAGAAAGATTTTGTTTTTGTGCATGTAGAGGCGCCTGACGAAGCAGGGCATAATGGAGATTTAAGGGAAAAAATTACCGCAATAGAGCGTTTTGACCAGTTGGTAGCCGGGACGATCCTCAATGCCTTTAAGCAAAGAAACGATTTTCGGATCCTGGTTTTGCCGGATCATGCAACACCTGTAGCTTTAAAGACGCATGTGGCTGACCCGGTCTGCTTTGCGCTATTCGGTGCAGGTATTGCGGCTAAAGGGTTTTTGAAGTATTCGGAAAAAGAAGCGCAAAATTCACAGCTTTATTTTGATAGCGGGCCGGCATTAATAGATTATTTTATAAGGGGAGGCAGATGAGTAAAGGATTAGTCGTACAAAAATTTGGCGGTTCTTCGGTGGCAAACGTGGAACGGATTCAGAATGTTGCTAAGCGGGTGGTGAGCTACAAGAAAAAAGGCTTTGACCTCGTGGTAGTGGTATCGGCTTTAGGTGACACTACTGATGAATTAATCGAGTTAGCCGACAAGATAAACCGCGAACCGTCCGAGCGTGAAATGGATATGCTGCTTTCTACCGGAGAACAAATCTCCGTGGCATTATTAGCAATGGCAATCCACAAATTAGGTTTCGAAGCAATATCATTTACCGGCGCACAAGTCGGGATTATCACCGATACTTCGCATACGCGTGCCAGGATAATTAAAATCAATGCCGATAAGATCCGTGAAGAATTAAAAAAAGGAAAAATCGTAATTGTTGCAGGTTTCCAGGGTGTGACTTTATCGCAGGATATCACTACTTTAGGCAGGGGCGGTTCGGATTTAACTGCAGTTGCGCTGGCAAAAGAATTAGTAGCTATTGAATGCGAAATTTATACGGATGTCGACGGTATCTATACTATTGACCCGCGGATCGAGCCAAAAGCAAGGAAAATCCCGGAAATTACCTATGATGAAATGCTGGAGATGGCGTCTCTTGGCGCACAGGTAATGCAGGCGCGCTCCATTGAGGTAGCTAAAAAGTTCGATGTGCCTATACATGTGCGTTCTTCCTTTTCCGATAATAGCGGAACGATGATTATCAAGGAGGCTAAAAGAATGGAAGATGTATTAATTAGCGGTGTGACATTGAATAAGAATGAAGCTAAAATTACTATTTGTAATGTTCCGGATAAGCCGGGTGTTGCAGCTAAAATATTCAAGGAATTATCGGAAAACGGCGTCAATGTCGATATGATCGTACAGAATGTTTCGCATACCCGTTCTACCGATATTTCTTTTACTGTCGGAAAAGCGGAAGTACATAAAACTTTGAAAATTACCAAGAGAGTGGCAAAAAATATTTCGGCAGGAGAGGTTTTGGCCGACGAAGATATTGCCCGGGTTTCCATAGTGGGCGTGGGAATGAAGTCGCATCCGGGTGTGGCAGCAAAGATGTTCGAAGTCCTAGCGCATAATAAATGCAATATTGAAATGATCTCTACTTCCGATATCAGTATTTCCTGTATTATTAAGAAGAAATTTGCCGAGATGGCGGTTAAGTCTTTGCACGAGAAATTCGGTTTAGGCAAATAACGGAGAGTCCATATGTTAAAGATCGAATTATACGATACCACTTTACGCGACGGTTCCCAGGGCGAGGGTATTTCTTATTCCGTAATGGATAAATTACGTATTGCCGAAGAATTGGATAAGCTAGGCGTACATTTTATCGAAGGCGGTTGGCCGGGATCGAACCCGAAGGATATGGAATTTTTTCAGAAAGCGGCGCAGCATAGTTTTAAAAATTCCAAATTGGTAGCATTTGGCTCGACCAGGCGGCCGCACAGCAAAGCATCGCAGGACGCTAATTTGAAGGTTTTCTTAAAATCCGGAGTGGAATTCGTCACTATTTTCGGAAAGACTTGGGATTTACATGTGGAAGATGTCTTAAAAACCACTTTGGAAGAAAACTTGAAAATGATCGAAGATACGGTTAGTTTCCTGGTTTCCAAGGGGATGACGGTTTTTTATGATGCGGAGCATTTTTTCGATGCCTTTGCGGCAAATAAACAATATAGCTTGAAATGCCTGTTTGCTGCGCAAAAAGCAGGTGCCCGGGCAATTGTCCTTTGCGACACTAACGGCGGGTCGATTACCTCGAAAATAGCTTCAGTGGTTAAGGAAATCCGGCCGCAGATCAATGTTTCTTTAGGGATCCATTGCCATAATGATTGCGGTTTGGCAGTAGCCAATACTTTGGCAGCAGTAGAAGCCGGCGCAGATTTAGTGCAAGGTACGATTAACGGCTACGGTGAGCGCTGCGGGAATGCGGATTTAGTGCCGATTATCGCAAATCTAAAATTAAAGCTTGGGGTGAGTTGTATTGCCAGCGAAAAATTAAAAGAATTGACCCATGTTTCCCGTTTTGTGGCAGAAGTAAGCAATATGCGTTTAAAAAATGACCAGCCTTTTGTGGGGGAATCCGCTTTTGCGCATAAGGGCGGAGTGCATATTAATGCAGTAATGAAGAACCCCAAGACTTATGAACATATCGATCCCGCATTGGTGGGTAACCATCGTAGGATTTTAGTTTCCGAGTTAGGCGGAAAAACCGGGATCTTTTTGCGCGCCAAAGCGCTGGAATTGGGCTTGGACAAAGAAGACCCAAAAACCAAGCAGATCTTGAAGCTAGTGCAGGATTTAGAGCATAAAGGCTATCATTTCGAAGCAGCAGAAGCTTCTTTTGAAATTTTGCTGAAAAAAGCCTTGAAGAAATATAACAAGTTTTTTGATTTGGAAGGTTTTCGTGTGGTGATCGAAAAAGTTTCCAATAAAAAAATTACTTCCGAAGCGATCATTAAAGTAAAAGTTAACGGCGTAAAAGAACATACTGCTGCAGAGGGAGACGGCCCGGTAAATGCTTTGGATAACGCCTTACGAAAAGCCTTGAAAGATTTTTATCCTACGCTTTCCAAGATGCATTTATCGGATTTTAAAGTGCGTGTTCTGGATGAGAAATCTGGCACTGCCGCTCGGGTGCGCGTTTTAATCCAGTCGCAGGATGAGGCTGACACCTGGAGCACGGTAGGCGTGTCGGAAAATATCATCGAAGCCAGCTGGCAGGCGTTGTCGGATAGTGTAGAATATAAATTACTGAAAGATAAGCTTAAGCATGAATGAAATTCCATCCCGTTATAACCCAAAGGAAACCGAGGATAAGTGGTATAGTTTCTGGGAAAGCAAAAATTTATTTGCCGGAAAAGTAGACCGCGCCAAGAAACCGTTTTCCATAGTTATCCCTCCGCCTAATGTGACCGGAATTTTGCACATGGGCCACGCTTTGAATAATACTATTCAGGATATCCTTATCAGGTACCATCGCATGAAAGGCTTTGAAACGCTCTGGATGCCCGGTACCGATCATGCCGGGATAGCCACACAGAATGTTGTGGAAAAAGCAATTGCCAAGGAAGGCCTAAAACGCCAGGATTTAGGCAGGGAGAAGTTCATCGAGCGCGTTTGGCAGTGGAGGCAGCAATACGGCTCTACGATTATCCGGCAGCTAAAAAAACTGGGAGCGTCCTGTGATTGGAAGCGCGAGCGTTTTACTATGGATGAAGAATATTCCAAGGCCGTGCTTGAAGTTTTTGTGAAATTATATGAAAAGGGGTTGATTTATCAGGGGAGTTACATTATCAATTGGTGCCCGCGTTGCCAAACCGCATTATCCGACGAAGAAGCGCCGCATCGTGATGTGGAAGGAAAGTTGTATTATATACAATATCCGTTAAAATCAGCTGACAGCCGTCAGCTGTCAGCCGAAAGCTGCATCGTTGTGGCTACTACTCGCCCTGAAACTATGCTTGGTGATACGGCTGTGGCAGTGAATCCTAAGGATAAACGTTATAAGCATCTTATCGGTAAAACACTCATCCTTCCTTTAGTAAATAGAGAAATTAAAATTATCGGCGACGCAATAGTGGATATGAAATTCGGCACCGGCGCGGTAAAAGTGACTCCTGCGCATGATCCCAATGATTATGCCATGGGGAAAAAGCACCACCTGGAATTTATTAATCTGATGTATCCGGACGGCCGTTTAAATGAAAATGCCGGCGAATATAAAGATATGGATCGGTTTGAGGCCAGGGAAGTGATTCTCGAGGATTTACAGGAAAAAGGGCTTTTGGAAAAAACCGAGCCTCATGCGTTATCTGCCGGGCATTGTTACCGCTGCCATACAATTATCGAACCGTATCTTTCCAAGCAATGGTTTGTGAAGATGAAACCATTGGCAAAGCCGGCGATAGAAGCGGTAAAAAAAGGAAAAATTAAGTTCTATCCGAAACGTTGGACTAAAGTTTATTTAAACTGGATAGAGAATATCCAGGATTGGTGTATTTCACGGCAGATCTGGTGGGGGCACAGGATCCCGGTATATTACTGCAAAAAATGCCAGGAGCCGATAGTCTCAAAAATCAAACCGGAAAAATGCCCTGATTGCTCCGGTACGGATATCTATCAGGATGAGGATGTTTTAGATACCTGGTTTTCTTCCTGGCTTTGGCCTTTTGCCACATTTTACTGGCCGCAGGAAACCGAAGATTTGAAGTATTTTTATCCCACGTCTGCCTTAGTGACTGCTCCGGAAATAATCTTCTTTTGGGTCGCGCGCATGATCATGGCGGGTTTTGAATTCAGGAAAGAGATCCCTTTTAAGGATGTCTATATCCATGGCACAGTCAGGGATATCGAAGGAAAAAAAATGTCCAAGTCTCTGGGGAATATTATCGACCCTTTAGAGATTATCAATGAGTATGGCTGCGATGCCTTGCGTTTCAGCCTGATTTCGATTACTGCCCAAGGCCAGGACGTATACCTATCCAAAGAAAGGTTCGAGCAAGGCAGAAATTTTGCCAATAAGATCTGGAATGCTTCGAGGTTCATCCTGACAAATCTTGAACGCGAAAATACAAAAACCGATCTCTGTGTATTTTTTAAGGAGAAGGACTTAAGTTTGGTGAACCGCTGGATTTTAAGCAGGTTCTATTCTGTATTAAAAGAAGTTGAGCAAAACTTGGAGAAATTTAAATTCAATGAAGCGGCAAACCTGCTATATAGCTTTTTCTGGCATGAATTCTGCGACTGGTACCTGGAATTGATTAAGCCGGAAATAAAGGATCAAGAAACCCAAGTTGTGATGTTTAAGGTATTGGAAAAGTTTTTAAGGGCGATGCACCCATTTATGCCTTTTATTACCGAAGAAATTTGGCAGCTATTACAAGGCAAAACAGATTCTGAAAGCATAATGGTTGCGCCCTGGCCGCACATCCAGGAGCAGATTATCGATAAAAAATCCGAGAAAAAAGTCGCGGGCCTTTTCGAAACCATTACTACGATCAGGAATATGCGTTCTGAATTGGAGATTCCGCTGCATGAGGATATAGAGGTAAAAATTTACCTGAACAATAAGGTTAAAACCGCATTTATGCAATCTATGCAGGGGCACATAATCCATTTAGCGAAATTAAGCAAGCTCGATTTTGAGCAAACATACTCTCATGGCCAGGGGCAGTTTGTTTTAGTTTTAAAAGACATGCATATCGCGGTTTCCCTTAAAAATTTTGATATCGCCCAATATAAAGCGAAAATCAACCAGCGGATCGAAAAAAATAAAAGCGATATCAAAGCAAAAGAAGCTATGCTTAAGAACAAATCTTTTGTCGAGCGTGCCCCCGCGGAGATTGTGGAAAATGAAAGGCAGAAATTACAGGAATTAAAAGATTCTTTAAAAAAGCTGGAAGGAGTCAGAGATGGAATTAACTAATACTTTTCTCTCGGAAAAACAGCCGGAATTAGACCTTAATAAAGTTGATTCGATTGTGCGGCATGCCTTGATCGAGGATATCGGTAAAGGCGATATTACTACACAGCTTACCATACCCAAGGACAAAGAAATCAATGCCGTAATTTTGGCAAAGGACGATTGCGTAGTCTGTGGCATGGGGATTGCCAAAAGGGCCTTCGAAATTATCGACGGCAGCGTTAAATTCGAAGAATTAGTTAAAGACGGGCAAAGGATCAAGAAAGCAAAAAACCTGGCAAAATTAACCGGAAAAGCCAGTAGTATCCTGACAGCGGAAAGAGTGGCGTTGAACATGCTTTCTATGCTTTCGGGGATTGCCACAAAAACGCGCGATTTTGTGAAGCTGATCGAGCCGTATAAGGTAAAGATTACCGATACTCGAAAAACCTTCCCGGGTTTACGCGAATTCCAGAAATATGCCGTTAGGGTGGGCGGCGGGTATAATCACCGTATGGGGTTGGATGAGATGATTCTGATTAAGGATAATCACCTTAAGGTTACCGAAGGATATACTAAGCTTCCGAGTGTGCCTAAAGGATTTAAGATCGAGATCGAGGTGCAAAACTTGGATGAATTTAAGCACGCCTTGAAATTCAAACCGGATGTGATCATGCTGGATAATATGAACATTGCTGATATTAAAAAAGCGGTAAAGATCAGGAATAATACCCTGTTTAATTCGCATCATCCGCGCACAAAACTGGAAACTTCAGGCGGAGTAGATTTAAAAAGCGTCGTAAAAATTGCTGCTACCGGAGTAGATATTATTTCTATCGGAGAGCTTACGCATTCCGTTGATTCGGTAGATATTTCCTTAGAGGTTATTTAAGCAAAATTGAAAAAATTTACTTTAATCCTGGTTATTCTATTTTTTTGCTCGTTGCCTTCGGCTTACGCTCAGAATTTTAAGGGCAAGCCTAAGCCGGTATATAATATCGAGCCTCCGGCAAAAAATCTAACGGTTGGGGAAACGCTTAATTTTTCCGTAGAATGGCTGGGGATTCCGGTGGGTAACGTGGTTTTAAAAATAGAAGGCATTGAAACGCTCGACAACCGTAAATACTATCATATTACCGGAACAGCCAAACCAAACAGTTTTTTCCGGACATTCGTGAATCTGGAGTATTGGGTGGATTCTTATTTTGATGTCGAGACGCATGTGAGCCGCCGTTTTGAAAAAAACCGCAGGCTGAACGCAAAAGCCAATCACATATTGATAGATTTCGATCCTAATAAGAATGAAGCGGTTTTTAACAGCGCAGGAGCAGCGGAACCCTATACGATTTCAGAGCAGCGTTCGAGCGTAGAGGCAACTAATCCGGATACGAATAAGATCCCGAAGAATACTCAGGATTTGCTTTCCTGTTTGTATTATTTTAGGCTTCAAGACCTTAAAGAAGGGGAAAGCCACGCAGTAAATATCTATTATTCCAAAAAAAACTGGCTGCTTAATTTCAAAGTAGATAAGCCTTTCCGGAGAGATATCCATAATAAAGGTTCTTTTATTCTTTTTCGGGTAGCTTCGCTTTCAGCATTAAATGATTTAATCCTCGGAAGAAGTAAGTTCTACGCTTATTTTACCGCAGATTCCCGCCGCATCCCCGTAGAATTCAGTTTCAATACCGGTATTGGTCTGGTCACAGCCAGGATTCAGGAGTTTCCAAAGTAAAATGGATAAATTCGAGCTGGTTAGTAGTTATAAGCCCTGCGGGGACCAATCCGCAGCAATTAAGGGCCTGGCCGAGTCATTAGTTTCAGGAAGGCGCAATCAGGTTTTAATGGGTGTTACCGGTTCAGGAAAAACCTTTACTATGGCAAATGTGATTGCCGATATCAATATTCCCACCCTGGTAATCTCTCATAATAAAACTTTAGCGGCGCAATTATATTCGGAATTCAAGGAATTTTTTCCTCATAACTCCGTAGAATATTTTGTCAGCTATTATGATTATTACCAGCCGGAAGCCTATATTCCTTCCACGGATACTTATATCGAAAAAGATTCTTCGATAAACGACCGTTTGGATCGGCTGCGTTTATCCGCAACTACCAGTTTAATGAGCCGCAAAGATGTTTTGATCGTGGCTTCGGTTTCCTGTATTTATAATTTGGGCAGCCCCGAAGACTACCGTGGTTTGCTGGTGTTCGTAGAAAAGGGCATGGTTTTTTCTCGGGACGCAATTATTGCCAAGCTTATCCAGATTCAATATGAGCGCAATGACTATGAATTTATCCGCGGCAGGATCCGGGTCAGGGGTGATACTGTGGAAGTCTTTCCTTCTTATGAAGAGAAAGCGCTGCGTTTCGAGCTTTATGGCGACAGGATCGAGAAGATTTTAGAGATTAATCCGGTTTCCGGGGAATCCCTGAACTCTTTGGAAAAAATAGCGATTTATCCGGCAAAGCATTTTATTGTTTCAGGAGACCGGATCGATGCAGCAATAAAATCCATTAATTCGGAACTGGAAGAACATTTAAAATTTTTAAAAAGTAAGAATAAGCTGCTGGAAGCGCAAAGGCTGGAATCGCGCACCAAATATGATATGGAGATGCTAAAGGAAGTGGGTTATTGCCACGGGATTGAGAATTATTCGCGGCATATTTCCGGCCGGCCTGCTGGTTCCCGGCCATTTTCCATGATCGATTATTTTCCGGGAGATTTCCTCACGATTATTGACGAATCGCACGCGACTGTCCCGCAGATTAGAGGCATGTATGAAGGCGACCGAGCGCGTAAAGAGGTTTTAGTCGAATACGGTTTTCGTTTGCCTTCCTGTTTGGATAACCGGCCGTTAAAATTCGAGGAATTTAACCAACTGATCAAGCGTACGGTATTTGTTTCGGCTACTCCGGGTGACTATGAAGTAAAGATAAGCCAAGGCGAGATTATCGAGCAGGTGATTAGGCCAACCGGCCTGGTCGATCCGGAGGTTATCATTAGGCCAACGGAAAACCAGGTAGAGGATTTGATTAAGGAAGTAAAAAAGAGAGCAGAGAAAAATGAAAGGGTATTGGTTACTACACTTACCAAAAGAATGGCTGAGGATTTGACCGCTTATTTGCAGGAAAAAGGCTTGCGGGTAAAATATATGCACTCCGATATCGATACTATCGAGCGATCTCAGATTTTACGGCAGCTGCGCCAGCAGAAATTCGACTGCCTGGTAGGAATAAACCTCTTAAGGGAAGGTTTGGATTTGCCGGAAGTTTCCCTTGTAGCTATTCTTGATGCCGATAAGGAAGGTTTTTTACGCTCGGAAACCAGTTTAATCCAGGTATCCGGACGCGCAGCGCGTAACATTAACGGCATGGTAATTATGTACGCGGATACGCTTACCGGTTCAATGAAAAAAGCTATCTCAGAAAGTAACCGGCGCAGGGAAATTCAGCTGGAGTTTAACCGGAAAAATAATATTACTCCGCGTTCGATTCAAAAGACGATAAGGGAAGGGATCGAGGATCTGGAGGAGGTCGAAGAGTTTGTTGCGGATTTGACCGGCCAGGCAAGAGACGAATATGAGTTGAATAAATATATTTCTGAATTAGAATATGAAATGGAGCTGGCTGCGCGCAATCTGCAATTTGAGAAAGCAGCGCAATTGCGCGATAAAATCAAGGAAATAAAGCCAAAAGAAAAATTATGATATTAGCCGTTGATATCGGAAATACAAATATTACGCTGGGGATCTTTAAAGATAGCCGTTTAGTTAAGCGTAGCGCCATTCCTACTGCAGGGGAGAATTATTCTTATCAGCTTAAGCAGGTACTGCGTGGTTACGATATATGTTATACTATTATTTGCAGCGTAGTTCCGCTGACTACGCGAAAGCTTGCCCGCGATCTGAAAATTTTGCTTAAAAATAAGCCTTTATATATTGTCGGCAAAGACATTAAAGTCCCGGTAAGAAATCTTTATCGTAGCCCTCGCCAGGTTGGCCAGGACCGGTTGGTAAATGCTTATGCCGGAGTTATTTTGTATGGCGCGCCGTTAATTGTGGTGGATTTTGGCACAGCGGTTACTTTCGATGTAATTTCACGCAAAAAAGAATATTTAGGCGGTATGATTATCCCGGGCTTAAGGATTTCCCTGGAAGCGCTTAATCAAAGAACCGCGCTCTTGCCGAAAATAAAATTAAGCCAGCCGCAGGAATTTATCGGCCGGGATACCAGAAACAGCATGTTAAGCGGCATCATTTATGGTTTTGCTGCCCTGACTGATGATTTGGCGTCACGCATCAGGAAAAAAATCGGCAGAAGAGCTTTATTGGTAGGCACCGGAGGCAATATAAAACTGATCGCAAAGTATTGCAGAAAAATCGATAAAATAGACCAGGATCTGACATTGCAGGGGTTGAATTTGCTTGCCAGGAGGGAATAGGAGAGGACAGCTGTGGGGATCAAAAAAATTGCGCTTTGGTTCATCCTTATTTTTAGTATTACAACTAATTTTAGTTTTGCGCAGGTCAGCGAAGAATTCCACGAAAAATTAGCCAATCTAAAATGGGTAGCGTACGCGCCCACTAATTTCAATCCGGAAAAAGAAATTTATCCTTCGGAAGTTTCCTTACGTCATGATCTTGAGGTGCTTTTTCAGGCTGGTTTTAACGGGGTAGTGACTTACGGCTCGAATGCTTCTTTGGCTCTGGTACCGCAGTTAGCAAAAGAAACCGGATTTAGCGGGGTAATTATGGGTGTCTGGGATTTTGATAACCGCGAAGAAATGGATAATGCCATGTTAGCCAGTGGGTATGTTGATGGGTATTGCCTAGGCAACGAAGGCCTAAACAGCCGTTATAATGCCGACCAGGTAAAAGAAGCAATTGCCCTGATTAAGGAATTAACCGGAAAACCCGCCACTACCACCGAACAGGTTTTTGATTATTATAATGACAATGTTTTAGTAATCGGAGACTGGATTTTTCCCAATATTCATCCTTTTCTTTCTTCAATCCGTGAACCTGATAAGTGCGTGAATTGGATCGGGAAAAACTATGAGATTTTACAGAAACATAATAAGGATGGCCGGCCGATTCTTTTCAAAGAAGCGGGTTTCCCTACTGCCGGTGAACGTGCGGCAAATGAGGTAAATCAGAGGAATTTTTTCCTGGAATTGGAAAAAACCGATATTCCTTTTGTGTATTTTGAAGCTTTTGATCAGCCCTGGAAAAGGACCCTTTCTGTCGAACCGCACTGGGGGATGTTTAAATCCAACCGCAAACCAAAGAAGTTTATCCTTGCTCCAAACAGAAAATAATCAGGTTTTTTTTCTTAACGCCTTGAAATTTCTCATAAATATGCTATATTTCATATATAAGATGTAATTTTGACAATTTGGTATTTTGTACCTACTGATAAAGGCTAACTAGCAGTAATGCTGGGGCGCAAAGCTTCCGGTCCTTACCTATATAGGGGGGATAGCGGGGTTGCCAAAAAGGTTTTTTATTTTGTGCCCCAGGTAATTTAGTTTGCCTGGGGTTTTTTATTTAATATTGCCGAGGAGGAAAAATGAAAAGACATGCTCTTACAAAAATAATAATAGCTGGGTCCATTATTTTAAGTGCGTTTTTCAATTATACAAATCTTTTTGCCAGTACCTACCGAACAAGTTCCAGAATTACTGCGCCTCAGAACGGAAGCTTTGTTAATGGCGTAGTACGTATTTTTGGAACTGCAGATCTCCTTCAGGGGTTTAGTAAATACCAGGTTTTTTATGCGCTATCTAATGATCTTGAAAACCGCACAGAGATACCCGCTTATACTACGGGCCCGGTAAACAACAATCTTTTGGCCCAGTGGGATACAAGCAATGTAGCAGATGGGCAATATTGTTTGATCCTTTCCGTAATCGATACATCGGGAAAAAAGAGAGATGTGATTAGTTATGTGAGAGTAGACAATGTTAATGAGGCTCCGGTATTTGACTTAAGAAATTACGCAGTCAAAATTGGAGATAGGCTAAGGTTTTATCTGCAGGCAAGAGACCCGGATAACCCCAATTCTCCTCAGGGAAGATTACAGTATTATGCTTTACGCAAGTTGCCTCCTGGCGCAACCTTTGATTCCCGGGGAGGGTTATTTACCTGGCAGACTTCGAATTTGAATAACGGTTTATATACAATTAGTTTTTTGGCGAGGGACGATAGGCACAATGTGCGCGCCCAAGCGCTGGTTTCTACCGCCAATTTTACTAAAACAATTTTAGGCGCAGAATCCCCCCAGATTATTAAATCCAAATTAGCTTTGACTACAGAAAATTTATTCTATGTAGGAAGAGAGTCTACTTCGGCTAATTCCGGCCAAAACCTGATTACCGATAATATTTATTATTATAATCTGGCTACTAATAGGCCGCTGCGTTTAACTAACCAGCAGCAAGGCGAAGAGATTAATTGGATGGATGCAGATAGCAATATAGTCGCTTATGCCACAACGCAAGGGCTCTATACTTATAACCTGACCACCGGAGTTTCGGGAAAGTTTTCCGCCTCTGTTTCTACAAGAGAATGCGGCGGAGCCTTGGCAAAGGGCATAGTGGTATTTTCGGCTATGGACAACAATGAGGGAAAAGTGTTCCAGTATAATATCGCTAGCCAGCAACTAAAGCAGATTGATACTGCCACAGTAGGAGAGCCGAAGTATCATCTTACCCATGACGCTAAATATGCCGCCTGGATAAGGCTGCAGGGAAATGATAACCAGCAGTATGTCCATTTACTTGATTTAGAAAATGGGCAGGAAAAAGACTTTCCTACCGGGATAAAAGCTGAAGTAGTTGATGAGGCTCATCTAATCTATCCGGGCTTATCTGATGGTAAGCTTGTTTACGAATCGAATGCCAATCAAAAGCGGGAGATCCTACTTTTTGACACGGCAAAAAATACCACTCTTTCCTGTGGCGCCGACATATATTATCAAAGAGTAAATCCTGTTTGTCGCGGCGAAAAAATTTCTTTTGGGATTCGATATCAGGGGAAAGATACCCCTATTATCAGCGATTATCCTAATAAGATGGAATTATATCTTTCTGCGTTATCGTCTGCGGCAAGTAATCCTGTAGGCAAGCCCGCTCTTTACGCAAATTATGTGGCATTTCCTGAACTATCAAGCAATGACAAGGAAACAGCAAAAATCGATCTTTATAAGTTTACTTTTGCCCCACAAGTTATTTCGATTACACCCGGGAAGGTTATTCCTGGCGAAACTGTGATTATCCGGGGAAGAAACTTCGGTTTCGAAAGGGATAGCTTGCGTGTACAGTTTGCTAATAATGTACGGGGGGAAATTGTGGAGTTTTCTGACGAACAGATTACTTGCCGGGTGCCGGTTCAGGCAGTAAATGGCAAATTGCAAGTAATTAACTTAGGCGGCGGCAGCAATAGCGTAGATTACACTATCGACAATAGCCTGCGCACCCCGACAAATTTAAGCGCAACCGCAGTATCCAAGAGCCAAGTTAACCTTAACTGGAGCGATGTTTCTAATTTTGAAGATGGTTTTAAGATTGAGCGTAAAACCAGTTCTACAAATTTTGCGCTTTGTGGCACAGCGCAGCGTAATGCTACGAGTTTTTCCGATACGGGGCTAACAGCTAATACCCAGTATACTTACCGTATTAAGGCATATAATGCTGCCGGAGAATCTCCGTATAGCCAAACAGTTAACGTTAAGACAAAAAGTATTGATCCACCGCCTGCTCCGTATGATTTCTCGGCTGTTATTTATTCTGACACCATGATCCGCCTGACATTTTCTGTCCAGAATACCGCAAAATGCAGGATTGAGCGTAGTACCAACGGTACTGATTTTACACTATTAGAGCTATGGGATTTTTATAATCCCTCATTCACCGGGTCGGCAGGGATGACTGACCGCAATCTTGCTAAGGGCACCTATTATTACCGTGTACAGGCTTTAAATGCAGGAGGAGAGTCCGGGTATACTGGCGTTGTTCAGGTAAATTTGAGTAATGCGATTTCCGTAGGGGGGGTTAGCCCTTCCGCAGTATCTGTAGGTACCGGCAGCGGGCAATCATATTCCGCGTCTTTCTTTCATCCTAACAGATATGAGGACCTGGCAAATGTCTATATTGCTTTTGGCGCCAATAGTGTGCCGCGCTGCGCGTTTAAAATTGATGTGGCAAGGAGAATAGTCTATATGAGCAATGATGCAGGTAATGGTTGGTCGACAGGCGTATCTGTTGGTTCTGATGCTTGGCGGCTTAAACTACTTCAGAATAGTTATGCCTGGCAAAGGGTAAATAATATGTCTATGAGAGGGTCTGGTAAGGTGCTTACTATTGGTGGCGAAATGAGTTTTAAAGCTGCGTCCGCGGGCATGAAAAATGTTTACCTGCGCGCTGATGCGAAAAATGGCGCTACTACTGGCTGGGTAAAGGCGGGTACTTGGACGATTAACCGTCAACCTCCGCGTATAACCCGTGTAGCCCGGATAAGCTCGAATTGGTATACGTATTGCGATGCGATTGTGAACGGGGAGGGTTTTGGGGAATGGGATCCTAATTTAAGAATAGAATTTTACCAGAACGGCAGGCTCGTTGGTACTTCTTCTTGTGCGCAATGGGGAGGCGGTTATTTAGTCAGCCCAAGGGAAATATCATTAGCGATGCGCCAGAGTGTCAGGGGTTCAGGTACACGTTTCAATGTGCGGGTAATAAATATTAATGGCGCAAGTGCGTTCTTCAACGTTGACCTGGCTACTGCCAGATAAACAGGAGAAACTATGAAGCGCTTATTAGTTTTTATTTTTGCGATTCTGTTGATTGGACTGCCGGCTTCTGCCTGGGCAGGGCGCGATATCACTGTTTATGCTTTTCATCAGCCGATTGAAAAGATCATTACTTACGGGCATGGAGGCAACTATCCTGAATGCGCTTTGGTTTCTCTGGTTTTAACTGAAATCGACCCGGATACCGGCAAACGGATATTCTATAGGCATATTGATAATGATTCACCTTTAGAGATTAAGGTAGAAGCAAATTCTTCTTCACAAAGTTTATATGCCGTAACTTCCATTATGGAAGGCCCGCCTTTTCCGCTCGGTGGTATTACTTCTGTTGATATGAGTTCAGGTACACCGCAATGGAAAGGGCTTTTTTACGGTTGGGGTAATTGTTCGGCCTCGCTTCCACTTGATCTGGATCCCGGACCTGAGTCAATCCCTACCCTTGAGACAGCTCGTCATAATGTAGACATCGCTACCAAGGCAGCATTTTCTCCCGTTGTGATAGTGGCTGTGTATTCTTGGAACTACCATCTTGGAGCAGAGGGAATTCAACTAAATATATCAGCGAAACAAGTCGGCAGTTCGGTGAAAGTAGAGAATCCGAATATTACTGTTTCTTTGAATATGGATAATATAGACTTAGTGCGGCAGAAGATTCCTGCCGGGCAAGAAGCAACTTTTATGGGCGATCCCGGATTGTTCATCGTTAAAGACGGAGGCAAAGATTACTATGGCAATTATCGCAGATATGATCAAATTGGCCAGGTAATTTCTGATATACAGCGGGGCAATTTACAGGTTTCCAGAGGCGGAGGCCCGGATTGGCTGCAGGTAGCCGCCGCAGACATGGCTAACAAGTATTATTATCCAAACCTCTATTTTCCGAATGAAGATCAGAAATATTTGTCTTTGGTTAAAAAGGTATTTGATTGTCTACATAAAATTCAAGTAGGGGCCCATCTAGAAAACGAGGCAAAAGACGGAACCATTTTTCTTTATACGGAAGATGAAGGAATACGTTTTAATAAACCTGGAAAATCAGGATACGGATTTTACGCTTTTCATGAACGCGACACTTTAATAAAACATGAAACTTTCCATCTCTATCAAACAGAGCCTGGAAAAGGCTGGGTAGTTGAAGATAAAGACGTTGATGATTTAGCATTAGGCGATCTTATAGTTATTTCTGCGGACACCTTGAGCAGAGGATTCATTACGTTATCCTATAAATATAAAAGTTACGTAAAGAATTACTTAGAAGGGAAATACGGAGATATGAATCCTCAAAGTAAACAGTATTCAAGGTTTTTGGAGAATCTTTCCTTATCAGGGGTCCAGGGCGATATTTTAAAAAATGAAAAAAATAGCTTTATTTCTTCAATCGCACCTAAAGACTTGCCGGCCACAAGCATAGCGATGGGATCATCTCCGGAAACTTATCTATATTTAGGCAGTCCTTATTTTTTGGAAGAAAAAGTAAGTATAGGCTTAACTGACAAGCAGCCATCCGTCGTTAAAAAACGTAACTGCAGAGACGGTTACTATGATGCGTGGTTACCTTACTTCGATGTTATGAAAAATAATAGTGAAGCTCATTTGAAGGACTTAGATAGAATTTTACAATTAAGCAAGCAGG
This sequence comes from Candidatus Omnitrophota bacterium, assembly GCA_028717885.1. Lineage (GTDB taxonomy): Bacteria > Omnitrophota > Gorgyraeia > Gygaellales > Profunditerraquicolaceae > JAQUMX01. Next base: position 5,027 of record JAQUMX010000018.1, on the reverse strand, counting down.
ATTATCAACTCTATCTAGCATTCAAAAAATTTTATCTTTATTCTCCTCCGGAATTCGATGCCGAAATCTTTGGTCTCGGAGGAACACTTAATTAAGAGATAATCGAAGTTGGTTAGAAAAGAGGAAAGAAGGAAAAGATGAAAATGTTTTTGATTATAAGGATTTTATTTTTTACGGTAATTGGCTGTTTTTGGTTAGGCAACAGTTTTGCAGAAAAGCTTTATATTCCCGGACATAGCGAAGAGGAATGGGATATCAACAGCCAGATTTTTATGAGTAACAATGAAAGCCAGGTCATTGGCTATTTGGCCGATCAGCGTAATTCAGTGCGTTTATCTGCTTGTATGCGTTTAAGGGAAATTGGTACTTCTGTTTCATTATCCAGGTTGCATGCTCTGGCAGAGAATGATACTAACTATGATGTAAAAGTTATGGCAGCCCGGGCAGACTGGGAGGTTAATTATCGGCTAAAGAATTATCAAGGGCAAGAAGACTGGCTGCTTACAGCTGTTCTGGCAATAAACTCGGACGATGAAAACGTCGTAAAGCTCACGCCTCCGGAAGTAGGTTTCTGGGCAATGGATCTTTTAGGGGAAAGAGGGGTATCACGAGCAAAGCCCAGTTTACAAGCAATTATAGATTCAGCAAAACCGCTATCAGAACAGCTAAGGCAGGCCGCGAGAGAAAATATTGCTTTAATAGAATTTATTAATAGCCATTCACCGGGTACCTATATTGATTTTGGCTTAACCAGTGAGGAATTACGTATCCGCAGGTTTGCTTTGGGCCTTTTAGTAAAACAGCGCCCGCAGGACCTTCTGGATAGGTTAAATCAATTGCTTGATACTGCCCGTCAGAATCAGGATTTTGAATTTATCTATTATTTGTCTTTGGCAAGGGATAATGAAGAAGCCCGCACTCAACTCGAGCCGATTAAAATTGAGTTTCCTGCTGATCAAGCAACGATAAAAACTTCTTCTGTGGACATTATTGGATATATTTACGGCGCACCATTTGAAGAGAATTTTAAGCTTAAACCGGGCGTAAATATATACACAAAGACTGTGACTCGCGATGGTACGACTACCAGTAAATCTATTACTATCAACCGCAAAGATCCACCGGCAATTATTTTTAATACCATTCCAAATAAAATTATTACTATTAACAAAACTTTAACCTTTGAATTAATTGCTTCGAATCCTGACCCTGAGAATTCGAAGCTGTTATTTTTTGTCTATGATCTTCCGACAAAAGCCGATTTTAATTATTCCACTAGAACCTTTTCCTGGACACCGAAAGGGATTAATTCCGGCAAGCATACAGTGTTGTTTGTAGCTGAGGATGGATATGGGCATAGCCTTACCCGGCAGGCAAAGATTACCGTAACCGGCGCAACCAGTTCAGCCCCCAAGAATTTAAAAATTACCGGTAATCAGGCAGGCAAAGTGTCTTTAAGCTGGAAAGATAATAGTACCATTGAAACCGGTTTTCGGATTATGCGTGGTAGGGTGGATATTCCTTATTGGTTTATTGAAGTAGGGACAGTGAATGCAAATGTAAAGGTTTTTCAGGATAATACGATCGAGCCAAAAACTCAATACCAATACCGGGTTTGTGCTTATAACGCTGACGGCGATTCAGCGTATTCTAATGTAGCTAAGGTTACTACAGTGGATTCTATTCCGGATGCGCCTTCTGAATTGGCGGCAAGCGTAATTTCCGGGACAAAAATTAATTTAACTTGGGAGGATAATTCCAGTAATGAATCAGGATTTAAGTTACAGCGCAGCCTGAATTCTAGTTTTAATAATTCAACCGTAATTGATTTAGCTGTTAATACGGCGTATTATGAGGACGAAAACCTTACGCCTAACACTACATACTATTATCGTATTTACGCATTTAATAATATCGGAAATTCTGCATATTCTAATATTGTTTCCGCGGTAACCCTGGAATACACTCCAGCAGCGCCTTCGAATTTGTCAGCTACTGCTACTGCCAGCAATCAGGCTGATTTATCCTGGATGGATAATTCTCAGGCTGAAGATGGCTTTAAGCTGGAAAGAGCCACAAATGCAACTTTTAGCGATAAGTCTACGATTAAGCTTAATGCAAATGTTACCGCATATTCAGATTTGCAGTTAAACGCCAATACAAAATATTATTACCGTATTTGCGCTTATAATGAGAATGGTGATTCAGCTTATTCGAATGTTGTTTCTGTAACTACGCCTGAAAATTTGCCCCTGGCGCCAACTGGCCTGACCGCGACTGCAGTTTCTGCAAATAAAGTAGATTTACGCTGGTCGGATAATTCCAATAATGAAACTAAATTCAATATTTACCGGCGTACCGGCGCAAGCGGAGATTTTGCTCTTTTAACCTTTGTCGCAGCAAATGTCGCGCAGTACACGGACAATTCAGTAGCTGCTTCCACGCTATATTATTATCGGGTAAAAGCTGTGAATAGTGTAGGAGAGTCTTATCATACCGAGGCTTCGGTAACAACACCATCGCCTGTGAATGCGCCGACTAGCCTTGCAGCTAATGCCACTTCAAGCTCGGCAATTGCTTTAAACTGGTATGACAACTCCAATAATGAAACCGGCTTTGAGATCCATCGTTCCACCAGCTCTACAGGTACCTACAGTAAAGTTGGAGAGGTTGGTGCCAATGTCAACGTCTTTAACAACAATAGCCTTAGC
>JAQUMX010000018.1:0-2216 GCA_028717885.1 Candidatus Omnitrophota bacterium | reverse complement strand
TCTTTAACAACAATAGCCTTAGCCCTAGCACTACCTATTATTACAAGGTCAAGGCTTACATCACTAATAACTTAGGGATTAAAACTTATTCTGATTGGTCGAATACTGCCAGTGCCACTACCCAGGCTGCAATCGTTGCTCCTACTAACCTGGCAGCAAGTGCTACTGGTTCTTCGGCTATTTACATGGGCTGGTATGACAACTCCAATAATGAAACCGGCTTTGAGATCCATCGTTCCACCAGCTCTACAGGTACCTACAGTAAAGTTGGAGAGGTTGGTGCCAATGTCAACGTCTTTAACAACAATAGCCTTAGCCCTAGCACTACCTATTATTACAAGGTCAAGGCTTACATCACTAATAACTTAGGGATTAAAACTTATTCTGATTGGTCGAATACTGCCAGTGCCACTACCCAGGCAGTCACCACGCTAACAGCAGTGATAGAAATAAATAAAACTTCTGGCAAGAGTCCGTTAAATGTGTCTTTCTCCGCAGCAAAGTCTACTTATACCGGAGGATCAATCGCTGTTTATTATTGGAATTTCGGCGATGGCACTCAAGGTTCTGGGCAGGTAACTACTCATAATTTTGTAAATCGAACCAAGTATTCCCGGGTATACACAGTTACCTTGATGATAGTCACTAATGATGGTAAGAATACTTCTACTTCCAAAAGTATCGTAGTTAATCCGTAAATCTCTATCCAAAAAATCCCGAAAAAATCTTGACCATCAATAAGCGAAAGATTATAATATTAAATACGAAAAGGAGGGCGCATTGCTAAGGAAGAAGAAAAAACAGTGGTTAGGGCCCCAAGTAACAATCCTTGTTAGGTCTGTGTCTGTTGATATCCTGAAAATTTGTAAGTATCCAACCCCGGATGATGCATGCAAGAACCCTTGCTATGTTAGAGCATCTCCTCCCGTAGGTTCAACATGTATCGGTGAAATTTGCGGCAGAACTGCGCACCATGATTGTGGGGTTGGCAGCCGGCTGGAAAAGTGCGGTGATTGTAGCTATAGTCATGGTATGCCGCTGCAATCGTGGTGTTGCACAAAAGAAGCAGCTCAGACTTCCAACTCATAAAGATTCTAAGTTCACCGTCTAATGCCTTTATATCCCATCCAAAAAATTCCCAAAAAAACTCTTGACAAAATTTTCCTTTCTTTTATAATTAGCACTCTTAGATAAAGAGTGCTAATCCTGCGTTTAATTAGCCGCATTAAACTCTTAAACTATTAACAACCAAAAAAACTTAAGGAGGTGTAGGAATGAAGATCCAACCATTAGGCGACCGTGTTGTAATTAAGCCTTTGGAAGCAGAAAACAAAACTAAAGGCGGGATTCTTTTGCCTGATACAGCCAAGGAAAAACCGCAAGAGGGCGAAGTAATTGCAGTTGGCAAAGGCAAGGTATTAGAAAGCGGCAGCGTAAAAGCTTTGGAAGTAAAGGTGGGGGATAAAGTATTATACGGAAAATATTCCGGCAATGAAATTACCACCACTGAAGGCCAGGAATTATTGATTATGCGCGAAGAAGATATTTTAGCAATCATCGGTAAGTAAGTGAGGCCATAAGTTATGGAGCCATCTAGAAAAATAAGCTTAAGCGACATAACTTATCAGGCCGAACTTATCCTTGACATTTTTCTGGTTACTAAACTTGAAAAAAATGTCAAGGATTTAATTCGCACAGCAACTTATGTTCACTAGCGTTCCATAAGTTGCGTGCTCATTAAAGGAGGCTGTAAAAATGGCAAAGCAACTTTTATACAGTGATGAGGCGCGCCGCAAGATTTTAAGCGGTGTCGAACAACTGGCTGCCGCTGTCAAGGTTACCTTAGGCCCAAAGGGCCGCAATGTGGTAATTGACAAGAAATTCGGCTCACCCACTATCACTAAAGACGGTGTTACCGTAGCAAAAGAAATTGACCTTGAGGATGCTTTTGAAAATATGGGCGCACAGATGGTCAAGGAAGTTGCGGAAAAAACTTCGGATATCGCAGGTGATGGTACGACTACCGCCACGATTTTAGCCGAGTCAATTTTTCGTGAGGGTTTAAAGAATGTTACTGCCGGCGCTAATCCCATGGCTTTAAAGCGCGGGATCGAAAAAGCAGTAGAAAAAATAGTCGAAGAATTAGGCAAGCTTTCTACGCCGATTAAAGATAAAAAAGAAGTTGCCCAGGTTGCTTCTATCGCGGCAAATTCCGA
>JAQUMX010000017.1 GCA_028717885.1 Candidatus Omnitrophota bacterium | reverse complement strand
TTTAGCGGAGGCAAAGAAAAAGAAAACAAAAGGAGGGGTCAAAGATGAAAAATAACTTTAGGACTTGCGTATTTATCATGCTTTTTTCTTTTGTATTCTCAAGGCCGGTTTTGAATGCCGAGCAGATGTTGCCGATTGATAACCCGGATATTACCATCTCCATGGATTTTAAGGATGCCCAGTTAAAGGATATCCTGAAATTACTTTCCATACAGTCCGGGATGAATTTTATTGCCTCTGAGGCAATCACCGACCGGCAGATGACGCTTTATTTCGATAAAGTGCCTTTACAGGAAGCAATCGATAAGATTTTTACCGCGAATAATCTAGCTTATGACCTGGATGCGGAATCAAATGTTATCGTAGTCAAGGATTTGGGTAAGCCGGAAGTAGAATTAGAAACCAGGGTATTTTACCTGAAATATGCCAGTGTTTCTTCGTCGCATATAAAGGAAGAGGTGCAGTCTAATATCGGCTCGAGCGGTTCGACCGGCGCTACCGGTTCCAGTACTGCGTCAACGGCTACCAGCAGTTCCTCATCGGCAACTAGCACCACCGGTTCAAGCAATAGCACTACCGGAGACCGCTATGCGGTGTCCGGAGATATCGGTATTACTACTGCAATCAAAAAGTTAATGAGTAAAGACGGCTCGGTAATCGAAGATTACCGTACAAACAGTTTAGTCGTCCAGGATATCCCGGCAAAAATGCCGGTAATTGCCGAAACTATTGCCAAGCTGGATGTGCCCACACCTTTGGTGCGCATCGAAGTAGAAATGCTGGATGTGAGCAAAGGCACAACCGATAAATTGGGTTTAAGATTCGGCCAATCTCCGATAACTATGGTCCTTACTGGCCCTACAATTAACAGCTTGGGAGTAGCTAATTTCCCGATCATGGGCGCTTTGGATAAGTTCTTAGATCCCACCACTAAATCATTTGCCGGCGGATCAGCAACTTTTAACCAGGGCACTGCCACCTATAGCGTAGTTTTAGATTTTCTAAAGACGCAAAGTGACACGAAATATTTAGCCAGGCCAACCATCCTGACTTTAAATAATGAAACCGCAGAGTTTATGATCAAAACTACAGAAACTACCTCGCTTACTACCGGCGCTGTAGCTACCGGCGCAAACCCGATTACGACACAGACATTAGGCACTGCCGATACGGGTATTACTTTAAGGGTAACTCCGCAGGTAAATGTTGAAAGCGGCGATATTACCATGTTTATTATGCCGAAAGTAAAGGAAACATCTTCCTCCGGCATTACCGTCAACGGTGTTACCGTATTAAACCCCGAAGAGCGTTCCACAAAATCCATTGTCAGGGTAAAAGACGGAGAAACCGTAATTTTAGGAGGGATGTTACGTAACAAAAGATCCGAAACTATTACCAAGCTTCCTTTTTTTGGAGAGATGCCTTTGCTTGGAGGGCTATTTAGAAACAGGACAAAAGACCAGGATATTGAAAGGGAGTTGATGGTTTTTATTACTCCGCACATCGTAAAAGAAGCAAAAACCGGTTTAACCAAAACCGCGATCTCCAATATAGGTAATTTGCCCAAGCTTCCGGAGAGAGAGCAGAATACATTTTCTCTTAGTGAGCGCCAGGCGTTGATGCCGAATAAGATTTCGGCGTTTGAGCGGAAAAAATAAACTTTATCGATATCTTAAATGGCTAAAGAAAAGTATTTAAGATTAGGCGAACTGTTGGTCAGGGAAGGCCTGATTACCGAAGCGCAGCTGGAAAAAGCAATCAGTACCCAGCGGCAAGAAGGCGGACGCTTAGGAGAGGTTTTAATTAAGCTGGGTGTAGTAAAAGAAGACCAGATGGTTGCCGTATTAGGCAAACAGCTGGGCATTCCTTATTTTTCCCTGGGCACCGGTATGCTTAAGCCGGCAACCGACCAGCAATTAGAGCAGTTAGTCCCGCACGATTTTGCCTATAAGAATTCAGTCCTGCCTTTATCGCGCACCATGACTTCGCTTACCGTGGCAATGGTGGATCCTTTAGATTTAATTTTAATCGATAACTTAAAACAGATTACCCGTTGCGATATTAATCCGGTTGTTGCGACCAAGTCTGATATTTCTAAAGCCATCGAACAATTCTACGGCAAGGCGGCAATGTTCAAGAAGGCCGTAGATGCCTCTTATGATACCTCGGCACTGGATTTGACCGCGGAAATAAAGGAAGCCGGGGATGAAGAATTAAGTATCGATAAATTGATTGCCCGCGCAGAAGAAGCGCCGGTAGTAAAACTCGTAGACCTGATAATCAGGCAGGCAATCGATGAGCATGCTTCGGATATCCATGTCGAGCCTTTTAAAGAGAGGATTTCCTTAAGGTACCGCATTGACGGCAAGCTTTATGAAATCCCGCCTCCGGCAAAGCATTTGCATATGTCGATTATTTCGCGTATCAAAATTTTGAGCAAGCTCGATATCGCCGAGAAAAGGCTTCCGCAAGACGGCTCATTTTTAGTCAAGCTGGAAGACCGCGTGGTAGATCTAAGAATCTCGATCATCCCCACGATTTACGGGGAAAAAGCAGTTATGAGAATTCTTGACCGTAGCTCAATCGTTGTAGAGCTGGGGCAGATGGGTTTTGAGCCCAAGCAATTGGAATTGATCCGTAAGGCAATTAGCCTGCCGTATGGCTTGGTTTTTATTGCCGGGCCGACCGGAAGCGGTAAAAGTACTACGCTCTATGCAATCTTAAGTGAAATCAAGAACCCGGAAAAAAATATCGTCACTGTCGAAGACCCCGTAGAATATAAAATCGACGGGATCAACCAGCTGCAGATTAAGCCGGATATCGGGTTGACTTTCGCTGCGGCGCTGCGCAGTTTCTTAAGGCAGGACCCGGATATCATGCTCGTCGGTGAAGTGCGTGACCTGGAAACCGCTCAGATCTGTATCCGTTCCGCACTGACTGGCCATTTGGTTTTAAGTACCGTGCATACTAATGATGCGCCTACAGCAGTCAGCCGTTTAATCGATATGGGAATAGAATCATATATGTTGGCGCCCTCAATTTTAATTATCATTGCCCAGCGCCTCTTACGCAGACTCTGCCCGGATTGCAAGGAAGCATACGAGCCTACGCCCGAACAACTCAAAAGCGTAAAACTAAAAACCGACCTGATTTATAAGCCTAAAGGGTGCGCCAAATGTAACCAGATCGGATATAAAGGAAGAAGCTGTATTGCCGAAGTCCTTTTGGTAAATGAAGAGTTAAGGGCGTTGATAAATCAGAATGCTCCTTTCCAGAAAATCCGGGAAGCAGCACGCGCTGCCGGGATGCAGACCCTTTATGAATCCGCAATCAAGAAAGTCGAAGAGGGTATTACTTCGCTCGAAGAGGCATTTTCCGTGACCTTAGGGGCTGACTAATGGGAAGGTTCTACTATGTAGTAAGGGATGCGGCCGGAAAAAGGGTTACCGGTTTTGAGGAAGGTTCGACGCCGGAGGAAATTGTCGGCCGGCTGCAGGCCAAAGACCTGATTGTTATTGATGTAACCGCTGACTATGAGCAGAGCAAGGACGAGCAGGAGTCGGTAGTTGTAGCCGGCAAGGTAAAAAAGCGCCATGGCCGCGTAACCAGCGATGATATGGTGCTCTTTTGCCGGCAGCTGGCAACTTTGCTCGGCGCAGGGGTAACGATTTTAAAGAGCCTGGATATTATTTCTATGCAGGTAAATAGCGCCAAGCTTTTTAATGTTTTAAAGAGCCTGCAGAAAAATATGGAAGCCGGCTTAAGCCTGCATGAAGCCATGGCAAAATTCCCCAATGTTTTTAGCGAGCTTTGGGTAAACCTGGTAGAAAGCGGCGAGGCAAGCGGTAATCTGGCCGTAGTTTTAAACCGCCTGGCAACTTACCTGGAAAGAAACGCGGCTTTTAAAAAGAAAATTATTTCCGCGGTCATTTATCCGGCGATGTTGATGATCGTGGGAATTGGCGCTTTGCTTTTTTTAACGATTAAAATTATTCCTACCTTTGCCGAGTTATTTAGAGGTTTCAATATTAAATTACCGTTCTTAACCCAGGTCTTGATGGTGGTGAGCGATGCGATCCGGAAATATTTTCTTATTTGGGCAGGTATTACGGTAGTAGCGGCGGTTGTTTTTAGAAAATATATCCAGACCAAGGAAGGCCAGAAGAATTTTGAAAATTTCCAGCTGAAACTGCCGATTTTCGGAGAACTCTTTCGCGCCATGACTATCGAAAGATTCTCATCGGAAATGTCAACTTTGGTGGAAAGCGGCGTGCCGATTCTTTATTCGTTGGAGATTGTTGAGCATAGCGTAGGTAATTTAATTATGTCGGATATTATAAGAAAGATTAAAGAAGAGGTTAGAGAAGGAAAGCCTTTAAACCAACCGTTATCGAAGAGCGGATTTTTTGATCCGATGGTAGTGCAAATGGTGACTATCGGCGAAGAGATCGGAGAATTGTCTCCGATGTTTAAAAAGATCAACGCATATTACCAGGAATATGTGGAGACATTTTTGACGCGTTTTGCGTCGATGTTCGAACCGATCATGTTAATCTTTATGGGATTGATCATTGGGATTATGGTGGTAGGGATGTTCCTGCCGATATTCCAGATCAGCCAAATTTCAGGATAAAAAAATGAAAAGAGCATTTACGTTATTAGAGTTGATGGTAGTTATTATCCTTATCGGGATATTGGCTAGTTTGGGCACAGTATCTTATACGAGTGTCATCGAAAAAGCGCGTAGGGGTGAAGCCGCCTCGATTTTAGGGACGATGCGCCAGATGGCAATAATCACTTTTCAGGAAACCGGTGCATACCCGACAACTCCTGCGCAGCTGCAAAGTTTGCTGGGCGCCGGTTTTGCTGCCGGAGCCTGTAATGGAAGTTATTATTTTCAATATTCGATGGACGCAGCAGGAACAGGCACTGCGACTCGCTGCGCCGCAGGAGGAAAAGCTCCTCAAGGCAATGCAGCTGATACCATGACTTTAACTGTCGCAGGAGTAAAAGGCGGAGCAGTTAATTGGTAAAAAACTTTCCTGATTAAAGAAAAAAAGATTGACATTCTAAGATGTTATATTAAAATAAATAACGAGAAAGGTATTTTTAGGAATAATCATTTTTATTAAAGCAGAAGACAACCAAACTTATTTGACAGTTTGGTGTCCCACAACTGTGGGAAAGGAGATTAGAATGAAGAGAGGTTTTACGTTGCTGGAATTAATGGTTGTTATCATTGTTATCGGCGTTTTGGCAACTTTAGGTTTTGTGCAGTACACAACTGTTATTGAGAAGGGGCGTAGGGGTGAAGCCGCCTCGATTTTAGGGACGATGCGCCAAATGGCAGAAGTTCAAAATCAGGAAGGTAATGGTTATCCTACTACCGCAGCTGAACTCCAGACTTTAATGGGCGCCGGTTTTGCTGCCGGAGCTTGTAACGGGAATTATTATTTCTCATATTCGATGGACGCAGCCGGAACCGGTACTGCGACTCGCTGCGCCGCAGCAGGAAAAGCTCCTCAGGGCAATGCAGGCGATACTATGACCTTAACCATTAACGGAGGCAAGGGAGGAAGCGTAACATGGTAAAAAATAAGCCTGGAACCGGCATGACTTTAATCGAAATCCTCATGGTGGTAATCATAGCTGGCGTTTTGGCGACCTTGGGCTTAGTAAATTATTCCGGAATTAGAGAGCGTTCGATGAGCAGAGAAGCAACCGCTAACTTAAGGCTGGTTGCTGCGGCAGAAAGAGTTTACCGCATGGAAACCGGTACATTTTATTCTCCGGTGGGCGGCTCTGCAGTGGACAGGATGGCTGCGCTTAATACTGTTTTAAGGCTCTCGCTTCCGACGGGGACAATAAACTGGAACTATGATGTTACCGCAGCTACTGCCACTACCTTTACTGCCCAGGCACAAAGAAATGGCGGCACATGTACTTGGCAGGTTAATCAGGGTAATGCCGAACCAGCAGCAGTGGGCGGAACAAATTGCCCTTAATAGAGCAAAAATATTTTATTGAACTTCAATTACAAGGACGCCGGTTAGTGAGGGCGTCCTTGTAATTATATAACCATGATGCGAAAGCGCAAAAAAGCCGTAACCTTGATGGAAGTTTTGGTGGCTTTGATTATTCTGGCTGTGGTGATGGCCGGAATAGTGAACCTCTTTATCTCCGGCAAACGCTGGATCCTACATATGCGCGCGCGCATGGCCGGTGGAGAATTAGGCAGGCAGTTTCTTGATCCTTTACAGATGGATGTCAGGCAGGACCAGTGGATGCTGGGAGCAAACAGCAATTGTTTAACCAGCGCAGGGACTGCCAGCGGCACCTGCGGTTTTTTTCAGCCTTGGTTTGACCCTTCGGGGCAAATGCTCTATACGCCCAATTACGTAATTACTCCTCTAAATGTAGACGCAACCCATCCTTTAGGGCACTTACGTAGAGTTGTGCTAACAGTTACCTGGAACGAAAGAGACCCTAATCTATGAGTTTAACCACCCGGGGAATGACCTTAATGGAATTAATGATTGCAGTAATCCTGCTTTCATTGATTGCTTTAGGGTTTTCTAGTATTGCAATGTTCAGCCATATGCAAATGATTACCACTGACCGCCGGGCAAAAGCGCAGAATGAAGCAACCTTTGTTTTAGAGCATATGAATAAAGAGATCCCGCGGGCAATCGGCAATATTGCTACTGATGGCGCCAACCGGGTGATCGATACCAGGCAGATTGGCGGAGATAACGCAGTCAGCGTTTTTATTGATATGCCCGATACCTCTGTCGGAGCAGCAGCCAATACTCCCAACGGAAGAAGGGATGCTAATGACCGCTGGATCGCTTATCGCTTTAATGAACTAACGCATTCTATTTGGTATTGCCCGCAATGTAATGCTATTGTCGGTGCCGCTATCCTTAATTCCGATGGTTCGGCGGTTTGCGCTTCTTGTAACCCTGCCTGGGGAACTAATGATATAAATACGCTCAGTGACCATATAGTTGCTTTTTTTCCTCCTGTAATCACGGTTATTGATGCGGGCCCGCCAGTGCAATTAGGCAACAGCATAGATTTGGATATTACCGCGCGCTGGAATGCTGCTCAGGGAGTTTCGACTGATAATCCGGATGTGCGGATGCAAAGCCGCATCAAAATGCCCTCCGTTTCCGTTAATTAAGAAAAAATATGAGGTCCTGCACCCTAAATCAATTCTTTTTTGTGAGTGCAGGACCAAAAAATTTTTTAGAATAAAAAATTTTTTGGGGCAGTAGCTCAGCTGGGAGAGCGTCGCGTTCGCATCGCGAAGGCCGGGAGTTCGATCCTCCTCTGCTCCACTGAATTTTTACGACAAGTAAAAATTCAGTGGCACTATAGCGAGCGGCCCGAAGGGCAAACCGCGACAAGCGGTTTAGCGAGCGCTAGTGCCTTCAGAGGTGTTTACGACAAGTAAAAATTCAGTGGCACTATAGCGAGCGGCCCGAAGGGCAAACCGCGACAAGCGGTTTAGCGAGCGCTAGTGCCTCCCGAAGAACATTTTTTTGTTAAATTTTTTTCCTAACTCCTTCCGCCGTAAATAGTTCTTGATAAAAATCCGAAAATAAATTATAATATTTAATTACTATGGCAAAGAAAATTTTAGTTGTTGATGATGAACCGGATATTGTGAAATTATTAGAGCTGCGGCTGCGTGCTAATGGCTTTGAAGTGGCAACTGCCTATAACGGGACCGAGGCTTTGGATAAGGTAAAAGATGTACATCCGGACCTGATTATTCTGGATGTCTTGATTCCTGCGCCCAATGGTTTTCAGGTCTGCAGAAAATTAAAGGATGACCCGAAATATAAAGAGATCCCGGTAATCCTGCTTACTGCAAAGACTACGGAGAGCGACCAGTTCTGGGGTATGGAATCAGGCGCGGACAAATATGTCACCAAGCCCTACAACGCAGAAGAGCTTTTGCAGGAGATCAAAAAACTCATATAGAATGTGATGAAAACATCACATAGCGCAGCGCTTATACTCATTGTCTTGCTTGTTTTTTTGTTTATCATTAGCCCGCCTGTTTTTGTCTTTGCCAGCGATAATCCTTTGAATAATATTGATAAATGGTTTATTCTGCTTCAATTTGATCCTGCTCAGGACAAAATTACCCCGGAAAAAATCGCTCAGTTCGGCCTTGCCATTCTTGACCCTGACAGCCATCCCCCGCTGGAAATTTTTCCAAGTCAGGCTATCCTCATTGCTTATATTAGCCTAGGCGAAGCTGCGCCCTATCGCTCGTATTGGCCAAGTATCCAAAATTCCAAATGTATCGCGGGACGGAATCCTAATTGGGGAAGTTATTATGTTGATGTTAGGGACCCGCTCTGGCAAAAAATTATCCTTGAAGAATTAGTGCCGAAAATCGAAAGTTTGGGGTTTAAGGGGCTGATGCTTGATACCCTGGATACCGCTGCCATGCTCGAAGAAAGCTCTCCGGAAAAATTCAAAGGGCAAAAACAGGCCATGGAGCAATTGGTGCGCAAGATCCACAAGAAGTTTCCGAAAATGCTTTTGATCAGTAATAACGGTTTTGCGATCCTGGAAAGAATCGCTCCTTGCTTAAGCGGTTTGCTTGTAGAAGATATTTATTCCATGATCGATTTTAAGAACCAAAAGTATAAAGAAGTCCCGCCGGCAGAGCGTGAATACAAAGTCAATGTTTTGAAAAAAATCCGGCAGGAATATAACCTTGCGGTTTTTGCGATAGATTATGTTGCCCCGGATGACCGCCCGGCAATCAAGAAAATTTCCCGGCAGATAAGCGAGCTGGGATTTAAGCCATATATAGCAGAGAAGAACCTGGATAAAATTTATGAGAACTAAGGTTTTTTTGTTAACCTGTTTTCTCTCGCTGATTTTCTTCTCTTCGGCCGTGGCCGTAGAAGAGAAGCGGGTGATCTTGGCGCTTTTTGATTCCAGTGACCCTTATTTTGAGCGCGCAGACAATAACCTTATCCATAACAACGCGGAGATGGTTTTGAATTACTTAGGCATGCAGGTTAAATTTCACGATGTCATGGATGGGTTTCCGTCAGAAGAAGAAATGCAAGGCGTATACGGGATCCTGACCTGGTTTAAGAACGATATAATGCTTAACCCGGTGCAATATTGCCATTGGGTAGCTTCTCAGGTGAAAAAGGGCAAGCGCCTGGTAATGCTGGGAAATTTCGGCGCATATAAAGATAAACAAGCAGGCCAGGAAATTTCCCCGGATGTGATCAACGAGATTTTTAATAGTATCGGGTTAGGGTATGGAGGCGACTGGACGAATAACCCGTTTGTGATCGAAGAAGTTTCTAAAGATAGCAACATGGTAGAATTTGAAAGGACGTTAAAAGACGAAGCCCTGCAGTATGAAAGGATTATTTCCCTTGATGCGCGTAATAAGGTTTATCTGCAGATTACCCGTACGGACATTCCTAATGGAAAAAGCGCGGTAGTCGTAGTTACCCCCAATGGCGGATATGCCGCCGAAGGCTACGAGGTGTTTATTGACCCGATTACCGACCAGGTGCGCTGGAGGATCGACCCGTTTCTATTTTTCGCGCAGGCCTTTGGGTTGAATGATTTGCCGCGCTATGATACGACTACTCTTTTCGGCCGCAGGATTTTTTATTCCCATATTGACGGGGATGGGTTGCGTAATATTTCCGAAATAGACCGCAGGCGTATCTGCGGGGAAGTCATTTACGATGAAATCCTGAAGAAGTATGCCTTGCCGATAACCGTGTCTTTTATCGTAGCGGAAATCGACCCGCAATATTACGGTTCTGAAGCCATAAAAACTTTAGCTAAGCAAATGCTTAAACTGGACAATGTCGAAGCAGGGGTGCATGGGTTTACGCATCCTTTGGACTGGAGAAGGCAGCTTACTGTTTTTGCGATTAAAGGATATTCCCGGCCGATTACTTCAGCCGCCGACCTGGATTTCTTATCGGAATCGCTTGATGATAAGGCAATGATAATTTATGTAAACCGCAATCACATGGCGCAGCGCGAAATCAAATCTCCGGTAGATTACCTCAACCAGAATATCCTGGAAAACGGCAAACGTGTCGAGGTATATCAATGGACAGGGGATTGTCGCCCTTTTGCCGACGCCATCAAGCTGACTAAAGCACTTGGGTTAAGGAATATTAACGGAGGGGATTCGCGTTTTGACGAAGAAACCCCTTCGTTTACTGCGGTTGCGCCTTTAAGCCGGCAAGACAAGGATCAGTTTCAGCCTTATACCAGTAATGCCAATGACAATATTTATACTAATAAATGGTCCGGCCCGTTTTACGGCTACAAGTTCGTTATAGAGACATTCGAGCAGACAGAAAAACCGACTCTGGTTAAGGCTTTCCCCCGCAGGCTCTCGCCGATAAATGTTTATTACCATTATTATAGCGGAGAAAAACGGCAGTCGCTGGGGGCTTTAAAAGAAGTATATGATTATGCCTTAAAGCAGGAGATTATCCCGGTTTTTACCTCCCATTATGCGGCAATAGTCGATGGTTTTTATTCCGGGAGAATCTCCTCGCTTGTAGATGGCGGTTGGGAATTCAAGGATTACGGAGAATGCCGTACAGTACGTTTTGACGATTGCCCGCTTTATCCCGACCTGGAAAGGTCAAAAGGCGTCCTGGGGTTTTGCCGTTGGGAAAATTCACTTTACCTGCATCTCGACCAGGGTGGCCGCGCAACCGTATACTTAAAAAAAGAGAAGCCGAGCCTGCCGTATTTAATTCAGTCCTCGGCGCAATTAAGCGGATTGAAGCTTTCGCGCGAGAGCGTTTCTTTTACGAGCAAGGGCTTTAGGGATGCGGTTTATAAATTTGCCAATTTGTTTCCCGGGGCGAGCTTTAGGGTAACAGTGCAAAGGCAGGGCAAGCAAGTTTTTGCCAAAGATTTTAAATCCGGCCGGGACGGGGTTTTGGAAATCGAGGTCCCGGCAAAGGGCGCAATCGAAGTGCAGGTAAGCAGGAAATAATTATGGGGATTTCCCTCTGGAAATCAATAACGTTTTTTCTGATTATCGCGCTATTCGCGGTAATGCTTTTTCCTTCGCAGCGTGAACTGGGCAAGCTCTATACAAAATCCGGGATATTCGACCAGGCGCGCGCATATCTAGAGCGCCATTTTCAGCAAAGCCCGGAGGATGTGGCTTCTACAGTCAGGTATTTAAAATCCCTTTCCTATCACGGGGATAAAGAAGAGTTTCTAAGGATTACCAATCGGATGATCTCCAGGCATCCGCAAAACAAGGAATATCTGGAGATGCTCGCAGAGTTTTATGAACATAATATGATGGCAAAAGAAGCCTCGGAGGTGTGGCTAAAACTGCTAAAGTTTAATCCGCAGGATCCGGAATTAAAATACAAATTGATCTCTTATTATAAATTGCACAAGGATATCCCCGGATTAATCAGGCTCTATGAATGGCTGGGTACAAAAAATGCATTGAACCTCACGGATTATTATGATTTGGCGCAGTTCTATTCATTAAAAAAAGACCCGGCAGCTGCGCAAAGGGCCTATCGGGAGATTTTGGAAAAATTCCCCAAAGAAGAACAGGCGCAATGGCAATTGGCGTATTCGTATGAGGCGAGCGCAGATAGAGAGAAAGCGCTGGAGTGTTACAGAAAAGCCTACCAAGCTAGCCCTAAAAACAAAAATTACGCCATGACCTTGACTGTGAAGCTGCTTGAAGGAGATAAGGACAAGGAGGCGCAGGACCTTTTAGGAAATTTGCTCAACAGTTTTCCTTCGGATAAAAAATTTATTTCCGGGCTTTTGTACCAGTTCGAAACCCTGGATAAAAATAAGGGGTTCTTGGCGGAAATCGAAAAATTTTACTCGGAGCATCCAGGCGACTATAGTTTTTTAAAAATACTGGGGCAGAATTATTTTAACCTCAATAATTATAAAAAAGCAGCAGAAGTCCTAAGGAGATACAATGAAGCAACCGGCGGGGACTATCATACCCATCATCTGCTTGGCGATATTCTTAGCGCCTGGGGTGAAAAGGGCGCAAGCGAGCGAGAGTACCGGGAAGCCCTCAGGCTTATCCGGGGAGAAGGCCGCTAGCAGCGAGGAAACTGTTCCTGAGCCTGTTTCACAGGAGCAGGAAACCTCTGGGCTTGAGCGTAAAATCGAAGAAGCCTGGATCCTCTGGAAATTAAACCAGAAAAATCAGGTTGAGGGTATTGTTATCCCTTTGCTGAATGATAATTCCGAAAATATCGACCTGCTTCAGTTAGCAGGCAATCTTTACGTAGATAAGGGGGATTTGGCCAAGGCAAGGGATTTGCTGAAAAAATTAGAAACAATCTCCGGGCCGGAAAACCGTAGGGTGAAAGAATTGAAATATATTATTCTTTCCCGCGAGGGCAATTGGCCCGAGGCGCTTAAAATATTGGAAGTATTGCTTAATGAGTCTCCTGTGGACTGGGCGCTACGCAGGGATTATGCGCAAGTCTTAACCCTGCTTAACCGGCTTCCTGAAGCTAAGGATCAGTATGTTCTATTGTATCAGGATACTTTAAGGCGAGATGAGATTACTTGGGATTTTCTGCATGCCAAAGAAGCGGGTGGCGATACTTTAAATTTAAATTTTGAATACCTGCATGGCCCGCAATCCTTGCGGCATTATACCGTTACCGAAGGCATAAGCCACTGGCTGAACAAGAGGCTGCGCCTTACTGCTAACTTAATCGAAGAGCAATTAAGAATAATGCCGTTGGGAGATACTCCGGGAATCGACAAAAATTTGCAGAGCCCTTTATTTAAGGCAGAGTATTTTACCGAAAACGGCCTAAAATTCAATTTGAATTGGGAATTCACCTACCTCTTTGGAAGGATGTTTAATGAGCCGGCAATAGGCGTAGAATTCAACCGCAATAATATTCATTCGAAACTGGCATATGATTATCGTCATCTAGTGCGTGATCCGATCCAGGGGCTGGATAAACAGGGGACCCAGGATAAACTCACCTTTGATAATGATTATACTTTTTTGGACCGTTTTACCATCGGCAATCTCTACGAAGTTGATTGGTACAGGGTGAAGGGGGACGAGAACCAGGTTAACGGCAAGCCTTATCTGGGGTATAAAATATTCAATGACTCCTACCTGAATTATATAGCCTGGCGCAAGCCCTATATCTCTTTTAATTTCCACTGCAAGCTTACGCATTGGAACAAGGCTTTTGACGGGGCCGAGCAGGTACTGGATTACATCGGAGACGAGCATATTTATTACGGAGGTTTTTATCTGGAGCACCGCTTTGGTAAGGCGCTGGAAGTGTCCGCCTCCTTAAGCAGGGCTTATGATGCCAAGCGTAAATTCTATTATACGCTTTCCAATATCGCATTGGACTTTTGGATCAGGGAAAATATCAAATCATCTTTGGCTTTCGAGTATGATAATAATATTAATGGTACGACCGGACAGGGTAATTCTTCGACCCTGATGAGTTCAATTAAAGCATTATTTTAAATATGCCGCGACTATTGTTCGTAGATAATGACCGGAAAATGTGCGAAGTGATGAAGGAGTACCTTTCCTGGAACGGCTTCGAAGTTGCGGTTCTAAACAGCAACGCGCAGGTGTTAGACGAGCTTTTAAATAATGAATACGATTTATTGCTTTACAATATTATTATGGAGAGAGGCGGATTTGAGCTTTGCCGAAAATTGAGGAATTCCGATAGCCCGAAGTTAAGCCGCACAGGCATCCTGATTTTTACACCCGAACCTCTGGAATTCGAGGATTACATTACCTTGAGGCAACTAGAATTATATTTTATCGATAAATATGCGGATATCGAAGAATGGATAAATAAAATCAGCCTGATCTTACGAAAAATAAGGGAATAAAGATGAAGAAAAATTATTACCTGCGGGAGGTCGTTTTAAGCTTCGTGATCTTTGATTCGTTGAATTATTTATTCTTCAGGTCAGACCCCGGTTTTATGAGGGCGAGCCTCAATCCTTACTGGATAGCGGTGCTTTTGATTCCCTGCCGCTACGGCTTTATCCCTGGGTTAGTGGTAAGCGCTGTGGCGAGCGCACACATTATTTTATTCGTCCTGCAGAAAATTCCTACGCGCACCGGATTGGAGATGATGGTCGAAGCAGGAAATTTCTTCTTGCCGATTGCCTTTGTGATGGTAGGGTCTTTACTGGGAGGCATACGCCAGAAATATAAGAATTCAGAGGAGCAGAAAGAATGGGAAATGGACCGGCTGCAGGAAAGTTTGCGCAGCCTCAATGCGCAGGTTGAGGCAAGTGAAAAGGCGCGCCGGATACTGGAGTCGCGCATCGTGGGCGAAACCTCTACGGTAAAAACCTTGTATAGCGCGGCAAAAAAACTGGAAACCCTCGATGACCAAAGTATCTATACCGGTTGCCTCGATTTACTGGGGGAATATTTTCAGGTTTCCAAAGCTTCGCTTTATGTGAAAACCGGCGATTATTTTGTCCTTAAGGCCTCCCGGGGGTTAAGCCAGGCAGAGATGGTGGAAGGCAAGGCCGTGGAAAAAAACAGCATTATGGCGCTGGTTTTAAAAAAGAATAATCCGGTTACAGTCAGGGATATCCTGCAGTATAAAGATTCGCAGGATTATATTTCCCAATACGGCAATGTGCTGGCGATGTTCCCTTTAAAAGACGAAAATGGCCAGACGCGGGGAGTGGTAAATATAGAAAAAATAGATTTTTTACAGCTGAATAAAACCAATCTGGAATTGATGGAGTTAATCGTTGACTGGGCAGGCAGGGCGCTATCCAACAAGCAGGTCTGCGATTTGGCGCTGGAAAAGAGGTTCTGGGATGATGATTACGGCGTATATAGCTTTGGCTATTTGCCTTTTGCGCTGGAGAGGGAGTTTGCCAGGGCGCGCGAGTTCAATACGCAATTTACTTTATCGTTATTGAAATTAGAAGGCTTCGGTTTTTTCCATAAAAGTACTCAGGACCTGCTTTCCCGAACCATGATCGCGTTGATGAAGCGCAACTTTTTCGCTACGGATATGTTTTTCCGACATAAGATCGAAGGCGTATTTGTCCTCGTCAGCCCTCAGCGCCAAAGGGGAGCCGTGCTCGCGGATTTTAAAAAGCTCGAGCAGGAGCTAAAGGAAAAGGTTTTGACGCAAAATTGCCATCCCGGGATGGAGTGTAAGCTTAATATTTATTGCGTAGAGAATAACCGCGAAATTCAAGACGCCCGGGAGTTGCTGGGGGCAGCGGAAAAACTCTGCGGGGTAGGGGTATCTAATGCTTGAGAAGAAAGGCCAGCTAAACGCAGTATATTTTTTCAGCCTGATTTTGGTTTTATTTTTTCCGGGGTTAGGGCTGATTGCAGCGGTTTTTTTGATTATTGCCGCCAGATGGTTCTCCGGCAGGCTAAAAACCGGGCTCTACGATAGTTATGAAAAATACATTACGCAAAAAAGTTATGATTCCGTGTTCACACAGCGGCCGGATAATGTTTTGAATAAAATGCGGAATGAAATCGGTTTTGAGCCGTTTATAGACATTATGCGCGGAGAAGAATTAAAAATTAAGCTGCGGGTAATCGAGAAGCTTTCCCGCGAACCAAAAAACGAAAATGTCAAACTCCTTAAAGAGGCATTTTATGACCCTGCAGCAGATGTCAGGCTCTACGCTGCTGCGGCGCTGTTGAAAATGGATAGCCAAGTAAATAGCGAAATCGAGTTAATGCTTAAAAAGACCAAGTCCCGCGGCCAAGCTGCCGACTTCCGGCAACTGGGGGCGCTTTATCAGAAATATGTAGATAGCGGGTTAATCGAGAAGAGCCTTACCGAATATTATTTATCGCTGGCTTCGCAGGCATACCGTACTTCCTTGGATATCGATACGAATCAGCCCGATTGTTTACTGGATTACGTGCGCTGTTTATTCCGGCTTAATCAGCATAATGAAGCGAAGAGCGCACTCGACCATGCAGTTGCTGCCTGGCCGGATAATCCGCAGATGATTTTTTTACGTAATGAATTTTGTTTTATCACCGGGGATTTCGCAAATATCGGCGCAAGTTTCTCCGGGATAAGCCCCGAGGGATTAAGCCGGGATAAGAGGGAGGTTTGGGAGTTTTGGACGAACAAAGGATAAGAGAGGAAAAAATCCGGGATTTACTGGTAAAACTTACCAGTAGCGACGAGGCGGTAAATGAAACCGCTTTTAGTTCGCTTTCTCTTTATTTCCTTGAGCAGGACATCGGCCTTGTTTTCGATTCTCTCGTTCGCAGGGCCGATACGCAGAGTATTTATTGGTTGATTAAATACCTGGTGGCAATTGAAAGGCCGTACGGATTCGAAAAGATCCTCATGCTTTTACAAAATGACAATGAAGCTATCCGTGAAGAAGCGATGCTGGCGGTTAAACGTATAGAGCCGGAATCAAGAGGGGACCTTTTGATCCAGATGCTCTTTTTTAAATGGGAAGATGTGGTTTGTTTTGCTGCCAACGAATTGGGGGAATTAGCCCTTGTTAAGTCTGTTGTGCCCCTTCTGGAGGCCTTGAAAAATTCCAAGAGAAGAGAAAATAACGCAATCTGCATTGTCCGGGCATTAGGGAAAATCCGCGATATACGCTCATTCACGGCACTGGAGCGTTTGGTTAAGGAATCTTCCGGAAAACTTCAGGAGGAGACCCTTTTTTCCCTAAGCAAGTTTGCCAGGAAAGTAGGTTTTAAATACCTGAAGAAATGCCTGCAGTCGCAGGATGCGGAAATAAAAAAGATTGCTTATCTGTCGATAGCCAAATTTAAGCCGTTTGGCTGGGAAAAAATCATCGGCAACGCTTTGCTTAATGAACCGAATAAGGAAATAAAGCTCAGGATTCTTTCTTCGCTGGATGCGATCAATTCTTTTTGGCTTTTCGGAATAATTTTTGATTTGGCTTCCGGCCCTGCTGCCTGTGCGGAAAAGACCCTGGCGGAATCGGTAATCAGGCGGCTAAAAACACATAAGTTCCTCAAATGGCTGCTTCGCCTGCAAAAAAATTTACCTGCGCAAAAAACAGGGGCCTTGCTGTGTTTCCTTTGCGAATACCAGCAGGAAAGCGCGGTTTTTGCAATGTTGAAAGATTATTATTCTAATTCTCCGGAGAAAAAAATCAGGCTTCTGGCAATTGAATGCATGGGAAAAATCAATGATAAGAATGCCCGTGTTTTTTTGAAAGACATTATCAAGGAGGGGAGCATTTTTTCCTATGCTGCCAGCCTTGCCTTGCGTAATTACATTACCAAGGAAAATCGCTACCTTCTAGCGGAAATGCTGCTTTTGGGGCAGGAGAAATACCTTTTAGAATCCCAGGTTTTTTTAAATTTTATCCTGCATCTGCCGCATGAATATTTTCTTTCTGCGCAGCTGGAAACCGTAATCGAAGCAATGCTGAATTCACAAGTGGCGCAGTTACGCATGCTGGCAGTGCGCTGCCTGGAAAAATCCAGGGATAAGAACAGCCTGTTTCGGATCATGGAATTGATCCTCCAGGAAAAAGATGCTTTGGTCAAGGATTCGTGCTTAAAAAGCTTAAGGTATTTGGTAAGTTACGATCAGGATAATCTTGAAGTAGTCCTGCGGCGTTTTTTCAAAGAGAAAAACCTGTTTTCTCCCGTTTTTATGCTTTTCCGGTCGGTGCAGGTTAAAAAAGAAATTTTTGATAAGCTGATAGCAATGATACTCGAATATTACCTGCAGGAAAGAGAGGCGCTGGATAATAACTACCGGCAGCTTTCCCGTTTGATTTTATTGCTTAAAGCCTTGATCAGCAAACATAAAGCTTTTTTTATGGAATATTTATCCGGCCGGCAATTATCCGACAGCCAACGTTGGATCATGATGCGGGTGGTTAACCTTTCCGATATTCATGAGGCAGGCGGCTTGGATTTCGATTTTTTAGCCCGGCAATGCCGGGAGGTAAAACCTTCTGTTAAAGAAGAGTATATAAAATTTTTCCGGAAATTGGAACATCCTTCCCGGGTGATCACCTTGCGGGTTTTCGAGGAATTTAGCGCGCCGCTGGAAAATCCTGCCCGAGATGGCGCTTTAAAGACGATTTCTGGCTGGCTGGAAAATTCACGAAGGAATTAAATAACCCATGGCTGATGTTTGTTTATTGTTGGAAGGCACTTTCCCCTATGTTTCAGGAGGGGTTTCTACCTGGATTTATGACCTCATCCGGCAGATGGATGATATTTCTTTTGCTATCTGTTATTTAGGGCCGCACCGTTTGGCGCATAAGAAAATGCATTATGAAATTCCCGATAATGTTACGGATTTTCAGGAAATTTATATT
This sequence comes from Candidatus Omnitrophota bacterium, assembly GCA_028717885.1. Taxonomy (GTDB): domain Bacteria; phylum Omnitrophota; class Gorgyraeia; order Gygaellales; family Profunditerraquicolaceae; genus JAQUMX01. Next base: position 12,651 of record JAQUMX010000017.1, on the reverse strand, counting down.
TTTGATTATGAGATCGCCAAAAAGGCCCGCCGGCCGCAAATTTCCCAAAAAGATATGAAGGTAATCGAAGATTTTCTTTTGCATATGCGTAAGAACGATCCCGCATATTTCGATAGCTTTGCGCGGTTGTTAAACGGCAAATCGATTGATTTATATGATTTGGCTTTTTCCTTCGACAGCTGGAAGATCATTCTGGATATCTATGAGGCTGAAGGGGAGGAGCCTTCTTTTATCGATTATTTCTGGACATGGAGGTTTGTGTATTTGCCGCTTTTTTCCTTGCTTAAGTCGAACCTGCCCGAGGCAAAACTGTATCATTCGGTTTCTACGGGTTATGCCGGAGTATTGGGCGCTTTAGCCAAGCTTAAATACCAGCGGCCTTTTATGCTTACCGAACACGGGATTTATACCAGGGAGCGCAAGATCGAAATTTCGCAGGCGGAATGGATTTATTCCGAAACCGCCAATGAAATAAAAGTAACCGAGGCGAACGATTTTTTCAAAGAATGGTGGATGGGCCTTTTTTCATTTTTCTCGCGCTTGGCTTATAACCGCGCGGACGAGATTATTTCCCTTTTCGAAGGCAACCGTAAAATTCAAATCGAAGAAGGGGCTCCCGTATCAAGAACCAGGATTATCCCCAATGGAGTGGATGTCGGCCTTTTCCGTGATATCAAAAAAACCCCTCCTGACGGAATTTTTCGCATCGGTTTTATGGGCAGGGTGGTACCGATCAAGGACGTAAAAACTTTTATCCGCGCCTGCAAGATTATCTTTATGCAGATGAAAAACATAGAAATTTATATCATGGGGCCGACTGACGAAGATGAAGAGTACTATAAAGAGTGTGTTTTGCTGGCGCAAAGAGAAGGCCTGGAGCAGGTGATTAAATTCTGCGGTAAGGTAGATATCTACGAATATTACCCTAAATTGGATGTGATCGTGTTAACCAGCATTAGCGAAGGCCAGCCGATAGTAGTCCTGGAAGCGGGCATTTGCGGGATCCCTGTGGTAGCCACTAATGTCGGAGCATGCGAAGAGCTTCTTTATGGGGCTACTCCCGATGACCGGCTGTTGGGTAAAAGCGGAGAGATTACCTTGCCGTATGACCCGCAGGCAACAGCTGATGCGGTGATGCGTATGCTGAAAAATTCCGAAGCTCATGCCAGGATGGCGGCAGCCGGGAAAAAACGCGTCAATCTGTATTATCAGATGGATGATCTGATAGCTAATTACCGTTTGCTTTACGCAAAATATATGCAGGAGGCGAAGTGGCAGGGATAGGTTTTAGGATCGAGAAAATCTTAGAAGGCGACACCTATATAGATTCTATAAAGGCGCATTTCTATTCGACGATCATCTTTTCCGGGCCATGGCTGGTCAGTATCATCACTTTGTTTTTGCTGAATTTATTCTCCGCGCAAAACCTGCATAATCAGGAAGTGGCGTATATGCGCGCTACCATCATTTATATTTATGCATTTTCTTTGATTATGGTAGGGGTGTCCTATCTTTCTGCAAGCAGGTATTTGGCAGATAAGCTTTATTTGAAAGAGCCGGATTCTTTTGCCCCGGCTTTTAATTCCCTGGCAATTTTTATCTTATCGATCCAGGCGGCGATCGGCTCTTTTTGCATGAGCATGGTCGAGGTTAGCTTCCCTATAAAATTTATGAGCGTATTGTTGTACCTGACGATTAGCCTGCTTTGGTTATCGATGATTTTTTTGACTTCGCTGCGGGATTATGGCGCAATTTCCCTGGCATTTGTAGCTGGATCCTTGGTTGCGGTATTGGCTTCCTGGGGGCTAGGTAATTTATTCGGCCTGGCCGGTTACTTTACCGGGTATTTTATCGGGCACTTTATCATCGTAATCCTGCTTTCTTTGAGGATTTACCTGGAGTTTGATTCAAAACGCTTTTTTGACTGGCAGATTTTTCCTTTCCTGTTTAGGAATAAGACCCTGGTCTTTACCGGGATTTTTTATAACCTGGCAATCTGGATCGATAAAATCGTTTTCTGGTCAACTTCGAAAGCTACTTCGATCGCATCTTTTTTTCATACCTTTCCCGAATACGAAAGCGCGTCTTTTTTTGCCTATTTAACCATTATTCCGGCGCTCACGATTTTTCTGATCCAGGTGGAAACAAATTTTTACAAAAAATACCGCCTTTTTTATGCGCAGGTGCTGGAAAAAGGCACTTATTCGGCCATCAAGCACGCAAAGCAGGAGATGGTATCCGCATTAAAAAATAACCTCGGTGTAATCGTAGTTAACCAGGGGATGATTACGCTTTTGTGCATTGCCTTTGCCCCAAAGATCGCGCAAATTTTTAAACTGGATTTTCTGGCTATTCCCGTATTCAGGCTTTGCATCCTGGGGGCATTTTTGAATTCTTTATTGCTGATTTTTATCATTATCATACTTTATTTTGATTTTAAATCCCTGGCGCTCGCGGTAACGGCAACTTTTCTTTTTAGTAACGCGGTTTTGACTTTTGCGACTTCCTTCCTGGAGCTGCCCTTTGTCGGGTACGGTTACCTGTATTCGTGTTTAATTTCTTTGGCCTTTGCCTTTTATGCATTCGATTATAAACTAAAGCGGCTGGAGTACCTGACGTTTGCCATGCAGCCGGTCGGCATCCACAGAGAAGAGGAAATTATTTAACTATGCAGAAGAATATCTTGATTATCGCGCATAGCGGCGCAGAGGAAACAATCGGAATCTGTTTAAACCTGAATTTCTATGTCGAGGTTTCCGACGGCATAGATTTGGCAAGCGAAGGTAAGTTTGACCTGGTTATTTTCGATACCGACGGCTTTACTGCCGAAAGGGATAAAGACAGGAGATTGGTTTTTGAGTTTCTCTACGGGCGAAATGCGGAATTTATCGTGTTATCTTCCCAGAACGATATTCAGGCAGTTAACCAGGCCAGGCATTACGGCGCGCGCGATTTTATTTTAAAGCCCTATAATTACCGGGAATTTATATTGCATCTCTTGGCAGTGGTAAATAGAAGGATAAGGATTTCTTGTATCGGAGGGGGTACCGGGTTATTCAGCTTATTGTTGGGGTTAAAGACGCTGCCTCAGATATTGCTTACTTCGATTGTGAATATGAGCGATGACGGCGGCTCTTCCGGAAAATTAAGGGCTAGTTTCGGAATTTTGCCTCCGGGAGACGTAAGAAGAAGCCTGGTTGCTTTGTCTAACGCACCTGTTTTAATGAACGAAGTGATGCAGCATCGTTTTACAAAAGGCGAAGAGTTTGTCGGGCATAGCTTCGGAAACCTTTTCCTGACGGCGCTGACCGAAATCAAGGGTTCGATGCCGGAAGCAGTAAAGGCAATGGGTGATATACTAAATATTCAAGGCGTTGTTTTACCGGTGACCGATACGGAAACTACTCTTTGCGCAGAATTTAGCGACGGACTGCAGGTCAAAGGCGAAAGTAAAATAGATATTACCGAGGGCAGGTGCCCTGACCTGCCGATTAAAAGGATCTGGCATGAACCGGCGGTACAATGTGGCGCAGATGTCTATTCCGCTATTATCAATGCCGATTTCGTGATTATCGGCCCCGGAGACCTTTTTACGAGTGTGGCCACGAATTTGCTGGTAAAAGGCATTAGCGAAGCTATAATTAATACGTCCGCAAAAAAGATTTATGTTTGCAACCTGATGACCGAGCCAGGGGAGACCGCTAACTTCGATGCTTACAATCATATTAGAGAAATCGTTACATATTTAGGCGGGGATTACCTGGATTATGTGGTTATTTCAAATACTAAGTTAACGCCCCGGGCAATCGAGGAGTACGCGAAAAAGAAACAGAATCCGGTGGAGATTGGCAAATTGGAAAAAATCGCCAGGCTCACGCAGGCAAAAATTATTTTGGCTGATGTCGGGCACGAAGAGGAACTGGTGCGCCATGATAGCGACAAGCTGCGCAATGAAATCGGTAAAATTATAAAACCTTAAGATGGATATTAGATTCCGTAATCCCAGAGTATTGAGGACTTTCCGTATGCGCAGGTACCTGATACTTTTTCTGGTTACTTTTCTTTGTTTCGCGGTTACTCTTCAGCTCTTTTTCACGGTGAGGGAATTATCTCTACGCCATGTCAAGAATGAATTTATTGCCCGGGCACATGACCGCGCTGAGTTGATAAAGAGCAGCATTACCGATAACCTGGCTGCACTTTTTACGGTTGCCGATTTTTATACTGCTAGCCACTATGTTACTCGGGTAGATTTCGGGAAATTTACTTCCGAGATTTTGAATCGTCATCCGGATATCCTTTCTTTGGCGTGGTTGCCGCGGATTACGGAGAAAGAGCGCGCTGCCTTTGAAGATTCCCTGCACAAGGAAGGTTTTCCCGGTTTTAAGATCACAGAATTTAATGATCAAGAAAAACTAGTTAAAGCCGGCAAGCGCCAGGAATATTTTCCTATTTATTATATCGAACCTTTTAAGAAAAATCAGGTCATGCTTGGTTATGATGTTGCCAGCGATAATTTACGCTGGCAGGCGATGCAAAAGAGCCGTGATTCGGCTACGGCAGTAGAAAAAGAAAAAATCAGTTTTACGCAGAAAATGAGCGCGAATTCCGGATATCGGGCATTCCTTCCGGTTTACCGGCAGGGAGTACCGCACGATACGTTAACGCAAAGGCAGCAGAATTTGTTGGGTTTTGTTTCTTTTCTTTTTGATGTCGGAAAAATGGTGGGAATTTCCCTTCAAGACCTGCAGCCTACGGGGATAGAAATTTATATCTTTGATGAAACAGAGAAACAACCGAAACTGATTTATTTTTCCGGTAAAGGCCCTGTTGAAGTGACAGAAGCCGAATTAAGAAAAGACAATGACTATTTTTGGAAGAAAACATTTATTTCCGCAGGAAGCGTTTGGTCGATAGTCTGTTTGCCTACCCAGGCATTCTTAAAAAGTTATAAAGATTGGCAATCTCCGGTAATCCTGGTTACCGGGATCATCGCCTGTTTTTTTATTTTTATCTATCTCTTGAGCCTCCTTTGGCGCGCCGAACGCATCGAATTATTGGTTAGAGAGCGGACAGTGGAATTAAATACCGCCAATGAGGAGTTGCTGAAATTTTCCAATGCCATCAGGCAAAGCCCGACTATGGTGATGATTACCGATTTACAGGGCAATATCGAGTATGTAAACCCGAAGTTCACCAAGGTCACGGGCTACACCCAGGAAGAGGCAGTAGGGAAGAATCCGAGATTTTTAGCCTGCGAAAAAATGCCCCAGGAAGAAACCGATAAGCTCTGGGAAACAATCAAATCCGGAAAAGAATGGAGAGGAGAATTCAAGAACGAAAAGAAAGACGGGCAGGTGTACTGGGAATTTGCTTCGATTTCTCCGATCAAGAACCACGAGGGTAAAGTTATTCATTACCTGGCAATGAAAGAGGATATTACGGAGCGCAAGCTGATCGAAGAGGCCCTGCATTTCAGCGAGGAAAAATACCGCGAACTCGTAGAAAACGCCAATAGCATAATTTTGAAGATGGATAGAAACGGTAATGTGACTTTTTTAAACGAGTTTGGCCAAAAATTCTTCGGCTTTGGCGCAGTGGAGATTAACGGCCGCAGCGTAATCGGCACGATCGTTCCGCCTACCGACCACTCGGGAGCGGACCTGGCGGAGATGATACAGGGTATCGGGATCCATCCGGAAAAGTATATCAATAATGAAAATGAAAATATGCGCAAAAACGCCGAACGTGTCTGGATTTCCTGGACTAATAAGGCGATTTACGGCCCGGACAACGAGATCGCAGGGATCCTTTGCATAGGAAATGACGTGACCGAGCGCAAAAAAGCGCAGGATAAAATAAAAGAAGCAGCGGAGATAAAGTCAAAATTTACCTCTATGGTTTCCCATGAATTGCGCACCCCATTGACCGCGATCAAAGAAGGCATTAGTTTGGTGGTAGATGGTTCGACAGGGCCCTTAAACAGCGAACAAAAGGATTTTTTAGGGATAGTAAAAAGGAACGTTGACCGCCTAGGTAGGCTGATTAACGAGGTGTTGGATTTTCAGAAACTGGAAGCGGGAAAACTGGAATTTATCATGCAGTTAAACCAGGTGAATGAGGTAGCAAGGGAAGTCTTCCGGACTATGGAGCCTTTGGCAAAAAATAAAGGCCTGGAATTGGTCATCGAAACAGACGAGAACCTGCCTAAAATAGAATTTGATAAGGACAGGATTACCCAGGTGTTGACTAATATCGTGAATAATTCCTTTAAATTTACGGAAAAAGGGGGCATTAAGATTTCAACTGCTCGGCAGAATGAAAATATTTTGGTTTGTGTTAAAGACACCGGCATGGGGATTAAAGAGGAGGATTTTTCTAAGCTTTTTCATAGTTTCGAGCAACTGGCAAAAGAAAAAGAGAGGAAGCCCGGCGGAACGGGGCTGGGCCTGGCAATTTCCAAGGCTATTATCGAACGGCACGAAGGAAAAATTTGGGCTGAATCGGAATTCGGCAAGGGTACTACATTCTGTTTTACCCTGCCGATAAAAAATTAGGAGGCAATATGAAGATCTTATTGGTGGATGACGAGGCGGATTTTTTGAAGATTATGGAATCGCGCCTGAAACAATGGGGTTATGAGGTGGAAAAGGCCAATTGCGGCAAAGATGCGCTGGAAGCGGCAAAAAAAGGCACCTTCGATGCGATAATCCTGGATTATATGATGCCTGATTACGACGGGATTACTGTTTTGCGGGAGATCAGGGAGTTTAATACGGATGTAGCTGTAATTATGTTTACCGCTTATCCGGATTCGCGTTCAATGAAGGAAACCGAGGAATTGGGGATCAGCGCCTTTATCCCGAAATTAAGCATGTATACCGACGTGCAGCTTTCATTAAAAGAAATCCTGAAGATGATCGAGGAAAAAAAAGAAAAGCAGTGAAATTAACTTTCGGTTTTTTAACTTTTCTTGTTTTAGCCGGTTCCATTCTTTGCGTCTCGCGCCTTCCTGCAGATGCGCCTTTAAAAGAAGCCCTTTTTTACGACAAGCTTGACAGAGGCCAGGTACAATGTAAGTTATGCCCGCGCCAGTGCACTATTGCGCAAGGCGGAAGAGGTTTCTGCGCAACCCGGGAGAATCAAGGAGGCAAACTTTATACCTTATCTTACGCTAAGTTAGTTTCCCTGAATGACCTTGATCCGATTGAGAAAAAACCGCTCTTTCATTTTTTTCCTAACACCCTTACTTTTTCCCTCGCCACAGCCGGGTGCAATTTAAGGTGTAAATTCTGCCAGAATTGGGAGATTTCCCAGAAAACCCCGGAAGAAGTGGATTATACTTATATTACTCCTGAAGAATTGATCAAAGAAGCTAAAGCCTCGGGCAGGCCTTCTATTGCTTATACTTATACGGAGCCGACGATATTTTATGAGTTCGTTTTAGAAACTGCCAAGCTTGCCAGGGCGCAGGGAATAAAGAATGTAATGCATTCAAACGGTTTTATCAATGAAGAGCCGTTAAGGCAGTTAAGTAAATACCTGGATGCGGCGAATATCGATTTAAAAGGTTTTAGCGAAGATTATTATGCCAAGCTTTCCTCAGGCTCGCTTGAACCGGTGTTAAGGTCGTTAAAAATTCTAAAACAGGAAGGGGTGCATTTAGAGGTTACTAATCTTGTTTTATCAGGATACAATGATGATGAAGCAACTATTCGAAAAATGTGCCTGTGGATCAAAGATAATTTGGGTGCGGATACACCGTTACATTTTTCCCGTTTTTATCCGATGTATAAAATGGTTAGCCTTAATCCGACACCCGTAGAGGTATTGGAGAAGGCCAGGAACATTGCTTTAGAGAGCGGATTGAAATATGTCTATATCGGCAACGTGGCAGGAAATGCCGCTGAAAATACCTTCTGCCCAAAGTGTAAAAAAATCGTCATTGAAAGGCATGGCTATATGGTTTCGGAAATAAGCCTTGTTGACGGCAAGTGTAAGTTTTGCGGGGAAAAAATAGCAGGGGTGTGGAGATAATGTCAAAGAACAGATTATTTTTGGTTATTTGTGTTTTGAATTTATTTTGGATTTTGTGCTTTGATATTTGTCATTCTGTTTCAGCCCAGGATATTAAGCAGCCGAATGTAGCCGGCGCCTTTTATTCGGACAAATCCGAAGAGCTTTCTCAGATGATCGACGCTTTTTTAAACGCAGCGAATCCACAGTCTCCGGCAGGAGAAATTTTTGCCCTGGTTTGCCCGCATGCCGGTTACGGATTTTCCGGGCAGGTAGCAGCTTCCGGGTACAAATTAATTAAGGATAAACCATATAAGACCGTGATTGTGATCGGCCCCAGCCATCAGTTTTCCTTTAGCGGGGTTTCTGTTTATCCTAAGGGCGCTTTTCGTACACCTTTGGGCGACCTGGAAATCGATGAGCAATTTGCTGCCAGGCTCCTGGAGAAAACTAAAGAGGTATATTTTGAGCCGCGGGCATTTGAAAAAGAGCATTCTGTAGAGGTACAACTGCCGTTTTTACAAAAAAGCCTAAACAGTTTTAAGATTGTTCCGGTTGTTATGGGCGATTGCACCTTAGAGACCTGTAAGAAATTAGTTAATTTGCTGAAAAACGCTATCGGAGAACGCAAGGATGTATTGGTAATTGTTTCTACCGATATGTACCACGGCTATGATTATGAAGAAGCGGATAGCGTCGATAAAGATACGCTGTCGTGCCTGAAAAAAATGGACGCCGAGAAGCTTTACTATGGCTTACGCGAAGATAAATTTCAGCTTTGCGGAGGATTTGGCACAGTAGTAACTTTATTTTTATCCAAAGAACTGGGGCATGAAAAACTTTTGGTTTTGGATCATACGAATTCTGCATTGGTTACGGGTAAAATGGAAAAGGGCGCCTGGACCGTAGGGTACGCTTCTTGCGTAATCGATCAGCCGGAAGGAGAGGTTTCAATGTTAAACCATGAGCAAAGGAAAAAATTATTGGAAATTGCGCGTACGTCTATCCAAACTTATTTAGAAACCGGCAAGCGTTTAGAGCTAAAAGAGAGTGACCCGTTTTTAGCCAGAGAAATGGGCGCGTTTGTCACGCTGCGGCAGAATGATGATTTGCGAGGATGTATTGGCAACTTAGCCGGCAGAGAGCCTTTATATTTGACTATCCGCGATATGGCAATTGAGGCGGCTACCGGAGACCCGAGGTTTGCGCAGGTTACTCCGGAGGAATTAAAGAATGTTACGATCGAGATTTCGGTATTGTCGCCGATGAAACGAATCCAGTCGGTTGATGAAATAGAGCTGGGTAAACACGGAGTTTTAATCAAGCGCGGCTTTCAGAGCGGCGTATTCCTGCCTCAGGTAGCTACGGAAACCGGCTGGTCAAAAGAAGAGTTCTTATCGAATCTTTGCGCGCATAAGGCAGGCTTGCCTGCGCAGGCCTGGAAGGAAAAGGGCGCGGAAATTTATACTTTTAGCGCCGAGGTTTTTTCGGAAGGAGAAAAATAAATGCAGCGTTTTTTCATCGCCTCTCCCGAAAAAAAAGAAGAAAAAATATTCGTTACTGAGCCGCAGGTGCTGCATCATGCAAAAAATGTTTTAAGGCTTAAAGAAAAAGAGCTGGTGATGATTTTTGACGCTCAGGGCAACGAATATTCCTGTGTAGTCGAAGAAATCGGGGAAAAAATGGTTTTAAAAATCAAAAAGAGTAATTTTTCGAAAATAGAAAGTAATCGCTTAAAGATTGCTGTTGCTTGTGCTATTCCCAAAAAAGCAAAAATGGATGAGATTATCGATAAGCTGACGCAGTTGGGAGTGGACGAGATTATCCCGATGGAAACGCAACGCGTAATCGTAAAATTAGAAGCAGGCAAGAAAGCCTTTCGTAAAGCACGCTGGGAAAAGATTGCTTTGAGCGCTTCCCAGCAAAGCCAGAGGAACAGCGTGCCGGTAGTAGCAGAGGTAACTAAAATAAAAGACGTTTTTTTAAGGGCGAAAGATTTTGACCTGAAATTGATCCCTACTCTTAGCGGCAAAAGAGAATCATTGAGCGCGTTAATGCAAAAGAAAGTTTTTAAGAATATCCTGGTTTTAATCGGGCCGGAAGGCGATTTTACCGATGAGGAAGTAGCGCAGGCAAAAGCCCGGGGGTTTATTCCGGTTTCTTTGGGTAATCTTGTATTAAGGGTGGATACTGCGGCGATCGCCGTAGCCTCTTTTTTAAAGTTAAATGAAAACTTTTAAGCTTTATACCCTTGGCTGTAAAGTCAATCAATATGAATCACAGGAAATCAGGGAGCAATTATTGCGGTTGGGTTTTGCTCAAAGCAATAATGGAAAGAAAGCGGATCTTTACCTGATTAATACCTGTACCGTAACCGGAAAAGCGGATAGCGATTCTCTGCGGTTCATCCGGCGCGCCGTGAGAGAAAATCCCGATGCCAGAATTATCGTTACCGGCTGCCTTACGGAACTTGACGCTAAAAGGATAAAGGAGCTTTCCGGAAAGAAGCTCATAATCAGAAATAAAGACAAAGCTCATATCCTTAAATTTCTCAAGCTGCCTGACGAACTAAATGGCCTTAACGCTTCTGGTATTTCCGATTTTTCCGGCCACACCCGTGCATTCTTGAAAATCCAAGATGGTTGCAATAATTTCTGTTCGTATTGTAAAGTGCCTTTGGTCAGAGGCAGGTCGCGTTCACGTAAGCCCGCAGAGATTATTGCGGAAGCCGGGCGGTTGGCAGAAAGCGGTTTTAAGGAGATTGTTTTAACCGGGATTTGCCTGGGCGCATATGGTAAAGATTTACATCCTAAGAGCAATTTAACGCAAATCATTAAGAAGCTGATAAAAATAGATTCTCTTAAGCGGATTAGATTAAGCTCCATAGAGGCAGGGGACGTAACAAGCGGCTTGATCAAGCTGATGGCAGGTTCCGGGAAGATCTGCCGGCACTTACATATTCCTATTCAAAGCGGAGACGACAGGATATTGCGTTCCATGCGTCGTTCATATACGCATGCCGGTTATCTAAAGCTGATCAGGAAAATCAAGGCTAAAGTCCCTGGGATTGCTATTACTACTGATTGTCTGGTGGGGTTTCCGGGAGAGGGCAAGGAAAATTTTTTCAATACCGTGAAATTAGTCAAAGAAATTTTGCCTTTAAGGGTGCACATTTTTCCCTACTCGCCAAGAAAAGGGACAAAAGCCTTTGGGAATAAAGAAACGCTGCCTGCCAAAGAAATGAGGGAGAGAACCGCCCTTTTGCGAAAGGTAAGCCAGGAGTGTGCGCAAAAATTTCAAAAACTATTTTCTGGCAAAGAAGCGCAAGTATTGATTGAATCGCGGGACAAAGATAACCCCGGATTTTGGCAGGGGCATACGGATAATTACCTTAAGGTTTTAGTAAAGTCGCGGCTTAACCTTCATAATAAGATGGTAAAGGTGAAATTGCGCGACTTATCCATTGACAATTATTTTTTTGCTAAGTATAATGAAGTATAATTTTAACCGGAGGCTAAGGATGAACAAAATAGTCTTAAGCTTGGCATTTCTCGTCGGAATTATTGTTTGTTTTCAACTGCCGCTTTTTGCGCAGCAGGACCAGCTGACTATCACCACTTATTATCCTTCTCCGTCGGGAAGCTACGGAAACCTGGGTGTGGATAGGTTGGGCGTAAACGTCAGCGGAGATGCTAACGGTAACCAGGTTGCAGTTGATACGGAATTTGCCGCTATGCGTAATGGCGATGCGCATCTTGGCTGGTCAATGCTGGTTGGCGCAGGCGGCGGATCCGGCTGGGCCTATGATGAAATGACTTTAGCCGGAGAAACGCTTCCGGGTGACGGTGTAGTTTTGATTAAGAACGGGCTTAAGATCGGTACGAGGTTTACGGATAATGCCGCAAACCGCAATAACCCTGCCTTGGATGTGCGTAATGAAGTCGCTACCGCGGATATGGATACGGTTGCCAGGATCCAAAACTTCAACGATGCGGCTGATAATAACGGCCTATTAATTAACACGCGCCGCACCGGCACTGATGCTAACATCTTCGAAGCTACTTCCGGAGCAGCAGGCGCTACTACTTCCCGTTTTTTCATCAGAAGCGATGGCCTCGTGGGAGTTAATACCAATGCCCCGAACCGGGTATTAGAGGTGAGGGACGGAGCTAATGCGCAGCTACGCCTAAGCAATACCGCTGCAGCTTTTGTCGAGTTGTTGGTTAATGCCACAAGTAATTTGTTCATTACTCCTGCGGCTAACGCAATTACTTCTTTTCAGGTACGCAATGCTGCTGGAACTTCGATTTTAAACGTTGATTCCACCAATAGCCGCGTAGGGATTAATACTGCTGCTCCTACGGTTGCTTTAGATGTCGCAGGCGATCTAACCCTTAATGCGGGAACCGGTGGGCAAACAGGAAGCATCCGGATTCCAGTTACCGGAGATATCTGGAAAGGTGCCACAGCTTATGCGAACCCGGACTATGTTTTTGACAGCAACTACAAGATGATGAACTTTAAAGACCTGAAACAATACGTCGCTAAAAATAAACATTTGCCTAATATGCCTTCAACTGCGCAGCTCAAAAAAGAAGGTGTTAAGCTTTATGAACAAAACAGGCTAGTTTTAGA
>JAQUMX010000016.1 GCA_028717885.1 Candidatus Omnitrophota bacterium | reverse complement strand
CGCGGAAGATACCAAGAAAAAAGAAGAAGTGGAAACCGTGAATCAGGCGGATAACCTGGTTTATGCCACAGAAAAATCGCTTAAGGATTTTGGCGATAAGGTTAGCCAAACCGAGCGCGCAGATATAGAAGCAAAGATCAATGATTTAAAATCAGCGATCAAGGATAAGAATGTAGAAAGAATCAAAAAAGGCATGGAAGATTTAACCAAGGCTTCGCACAAATTAGCCGAAGAAGTTTATAAGCAAGCTGCGGCAAAGCAGCAGCAGGCACAGCAAGGCGCTGCCGGCCCCGGCCCAAAGCCAGAGCAAGCAAGCGATGAGCCAAAAGAAGAAAAGAAAAAAGATGATGTGATCGATGCGGAGTTCAAGGAAGAGGATGATAAAAAATAGCTATCAGTCATCAGTCGTCAGCCATCAGCAGCTGACAGCTGAAAGCTGACAGCCGAAAGCTGAATGATGTCTACTAAGCGAGATTATTATGAGGTCCTGGGTGTAGATAAAAAGGCCAGCCTTGATGAAATCAAGAAGGCTTACCGGGAGGCGGTTTTACGCTATCATCCGGACCGGGTACCTCATGAGCAAAAAAAGGAAGCTGAGGAAAAATTTAAGGAAATTTCCGAAGCCTACGCGATCCTTTCCGATTCGCAGAAGCGCGCTCTCTATGACCAATACGGCCATTCCGGGATCGATCAGAAATATGCTTATGAAGATATTTTTAAGGGTGCGGATTTTAACAGCGTTTTTCAGGATCTGGGCGATTATGGCGTGGGCGGCAGTTTATTCGACCAGATCTTTAGCGATTTAGGGTTCGATATTTTTGGCGGCAGTTCCAACAGAAAAAGTTCGCGCGGCCGCAGAGGCAGGGATTTGGAAGTTGCGGTGCGGATTACCCTGGAAGAAGCAGCCAGCGGCGTAGAAAAAACCATTAATTTGCCGCGTTATGAGCCTTGCGAAACTTGTTCGGGAACGGGAGCTAAGCCCGGCACAAAGAAAATTACCTGTTCGCAATGCCGGGGCAGCGGCAGGGTAGTAGTTTCCAATGGTTTTTTTCAGATGGCGCAAACCTGCCCGCGTTGCCGAGGAGAAGGCTCGACGATCCAGACGCCTTGCTCCGAATGCCACGGAGAAGGCAGGGTTAGAGTAACCCGGAAAATAAAAGTAAAAATTCCTGCGGGAGTAGATACAGGCTCGAGCTTAAGAGTCCGCGGGGAAGGCGAAATTGGCGCATCCAGCCATGGCGATTTATATGTTGCTATCGAAGTAGAACCGCACGAAATTTTTCAGAGGCATAATAATGATATTTTGACGGAAATCACGATTTCCTTAAGTAAAGCAATCCTTGGCGGAGACGTTGAGGTGCCGACATTGTCCGGAAAGGTGAGCATGAAAATTCCTGCCGGCACACAGCCGGAAAAAATTTTCCGGCTTAAGGAAAAAGGCATTCCGGATGTGCATACGCGGGAAATCGGAGATGAATTAGTGAAGGTGCATGTAGAAATTCCTTCCCGTTTGACTGCCCAGCAGCGCAAATTGATCGAGGAATGGGCGCGGATTTCCGGAGAAGATGTGGAGAAGTCAAGTTTTAGCGAGAGGATCAAAAAAGCGTTTCAGTAAAAGAAGGAGCTGTTTTAAGATGCCAACTTATGAATATGCTTGCCAACATTGCAAGCACACCTTTGAACTTTTTCAGAAAATTAACGATAAACCCGTAGAGAAGTGCCCGAAGTGCGGAAAGTCCGTGAAACGGCTGATCGGCAGCGGCTCAGGGATAATTTTTAAAGGCGCAGGATTCTACGCTACTGATTATCGCAAGCCCACAAAGGGAAGTTCCGGTACAACTTGCCCAAAAGCAAAAGAAGGTTGTGATGGCTGTAGCCACGGAAAATAACCGTTTTTTTCGCGCAGTTACGCTTTGGTCGGTGGTTTTGGCGGTAATGGGGTTAATCTATTATTTTTCTTCATTGCCGGCAAAAAGGATCCCTTGTTTATTCCCACATTCGGATATTGTTTTTCACTTGGCTATTTTTGGCTTACTGGCTTTTTGTTTTTCTCGGGCAATGGAAGGGACTTTTCGCGGGATGAATATTTCCCGGCTGGTTTTGTACAGTGTTATTTTTTGTACTGCGTACGGCATTTCCGATGAATATCACCAGCTCTTTGTAGGTGACAGGTGCTGTTCCGGGCTGGATATTTTTGTAGACAGCGCAGGGGCTTTTGCAGGAAGCATGATATTTTGTTTTAAGGCGAGGCTGCCGTTGGTAAAAATCTTGTTCGCAAAATAAAATAATGACAAAAATCGCACCCTTTAAAGCAGTTGTTTTTAACCCGCAAAAAGTCAAAGACCTTGCGCAAGTGGTTTGCCCTCCGTATGACGTGATTTCTCCTGCCAGGCAGGATTATTTTCACGGGTTAAATCCACATAATTTCATTCATATTCTTCTGGGCAAAGATATTCCGGGAGAAGATAAATACCACCGCGCAGCTGTACTTTTCCGTGAATGGCAAAAAGAAGAGGTTTTGGCCCAGGATAAACAGCCGGCGGTTTATTTTTACCAGCAGCAGTATACTATTAAAGGCGAAAAGCGCAGCCGCTTGGGATTTATCGCGTTGTTACGTTTAGAAGAGAAGAATTCACGGGTCTTTGGCCATGAACATACCCGGACAGAACCAAAGGAAGACCGCGCTAAATTAATCAGGCAAGTAAAAGCCAACCTTAGCCCGATCTTTGCGATCTTTGCGGATAAGAAACGCCTGATCCGCAGCGTTTATCAGCAATATATCGAGCGTTGCGAGCCTTTTGTGGATATCGTTGACCAAGATAATGTCAGGCATAGGCTATGGCGTATCGATTCCCCGGAAATTTTAGGCAAGATCGAAGAGAAAATGTCGGATGAGAATATCTTTATTGCCGACGGCCATCACCGTTATGAAGTTGCCTGCGGCTATCGAGACGAAATGAAAAAGAAAAACGCCAATTTTACCGGAGAAGAGAGCTTCAATTATATCCTGACCTATTTTACTAACCCGCACACCCCGGATTTGACGATTATGCCGATACACCGGCTGGTAAATCCTCTGGCAGGTTTTTATTTCGAAAAATTTCTCGCTTCACTTAGCGATTATTTCGATTGCGAGGAAGTCAAAGACCGGGTAAAATTCTTCTTTTTGCTGCAAAAGGCAGGCAGCACCGAACACGTAATCGGCATGTACCGGCAAAAAAAGTTCTGGCTCTTACGCCTAAAAAATATTAAGATATTAGATAAAATTATCATTGATAAACAAAAGGAATACCGCAGCCTTGACGTTTCTATTTTTAACTACCTTGTTTTAAAGAAACTCATGGGGATGGATATCGAGGACAAACAGAATATTGTTTTTAATCATGATACCGAGGAAGTGCTGGAAGGCGCAGATAGATCTTCTTCGGCAATTGCTTTTTTCTTGAATCCGGTAAAAATGGAACAGATTATGTCCGTGGCATTGAGCGGGGAAAAGATGCCTTCGAAATCAACGTTTTTTTACCCGAAGGTTTTATCGGGGTTAGTGATCCATAAGTTTTAATAATATGGCCCTATTCGGCAAACCAAAATATACTATCGTTCGTTTAAAGAAAAAAGAGATCCCCGACGGGCTCTGGACAAAATGCGAAGGGTGCTCCGAGGTGCTTTTTAACAAGGCCCTGGAGGAAAACCTGCGCGTCTGCCCGAAATGTAATTTCCATTTTTCTTTAAGCGCGCACGAAAGAATAGCTACTCTTATTGACGCGGATTCTTTCAAAGAATACGACAAGGAAATGCTTTCGATGGACCCTCTGGATTTTAAAGGGCCAAAGACCTATAAGGATAAATTAAGCCAGGACCAATCTGCTACGGGTTTAAAAGATGCCGCGATTACCGGTGAAGGGTTACTGAGCGGAAAGCGCGTGGTACTCGCTGTCACTGATTCGCGTTTTATCATGGGTTCCATGGGGTCAGTGGTAGGCGAAAAAATTACCCGGGCAATCGAAACTGCCACCAAAGAAGGCCTACCGGTGATTATCGTTTCCGGTTCGGGCGGCGGTGCCAGGATGTATGAAGGGATTTTTAGTCTGATGCAAATGGCTAAGACTTCCGCAGCGCTTGCGTATCATCGCCAGAAAAAACTGATCTTTATTTCCGTGTTGACTAACCCGACTATGGCCGGCGTATTCGCTTCTTTTGCCGGCTTGGGGGATGTGATCATAGCTGAACCAAAGGCCCTAATCGGTTTTACCGGCCCAAGGGTAATCGAACAGACGATCAGGCAGAAATTGCCTCCGGGATTTCAGCGCTCGGAATTTCTTCTTGAGCACGGGTTAATCGATATGATTGTGCACCGCAAGGCAATGAAGGATACTTTAACAAAATTACTTGAGTATTTAGGTTGATTTTTTAAGAAAATATCCTATAATGGAAAGAATTTAAAGGAGTGGATAAATGGCACAGGTAAGCCTAAAAAATGTTTCAAAGATCTATAGCCAGGGAGCAAAAGCAGTCAATAGCATTAACCTGGGCGTTGAAAACAAGGAATTTATGGTCCTGGTCGGGCCTAGCGGATGCGGAAAATCTACGATCCTAAGGATGATTGCCGGCCTCGAAGAGATCAGCGAAGGTGATATCTATATCGGCAATAAGCGCGTAAATGACGTTCCGGCAAAGGACCGCGACATTGCCATGGTTTTTCAGAACTACGCCCTTTATCCGCATATGACGGTTTTTGAAAATATGGCTTTTGGCCTGAAATTAAGGCACTATCCTAAACTGGAGATTAACCAGCGCGTAAACGAAGCCGCAGAAATCTTAGGGATTAGGCGCCTTTTAAACCGCAGGCCTAAGGAATTGTCAGGCGGAGAAAGGCAACGCGTTGCTTTAGGCAGGGCAATTGTCAGAAAGCCACTGGTATTTTTGTTCGACGAACCTTTAAGCAACCTTGATGCGAAGCTGCGCGTGCAGATGCGTACCGAGATCCATAAATTACATATCAGGCTGCAGACCACGATTATTTATGTTACTCACGACCAAACCGAAGCCATGACCATGGGCGACAGGATTGTCGTGGTGAAAGACGGCATCCTTCAGCAAGTTTCCGACCCGATCAACATCTATGATTTTCCTAAGAATAAATTTGTCGCAGGGTTCATCGGTTCTCCGCCGATGAATTTTATGGTGGGCAGGCTCTTTAAAAAAGACGGCAGGATTTATTTTGACGAAGGCAAGGTTATCGTTAAGGCAGTAGAAGACATGAATAAGAACTTAACGCCTTACCTTGGCCGTGAAGTAATTTTAGGAGTGCGTTCCGAAGATATCTATGATAAGCTTTTTGTTTCAGACGCGCCTCCGGAAAATATCGTTACCGTTAAATGCGAAGTAATCGAGCCGATGGGCTCGGAGGTTTATCTTTATCTAAATACCGGCAAACATACTTTTATCGCGCGCGTAGGTGCACATGACCGGCCGCAGGTAAACCAGGATATGGAGCTGGTGTTCGATATGAGCAAGGTGCATTTCTTTGATAAAGATACCGAAGAACGGATTATATAGCATTTTTCTTTTTTTTCTGCTCGTTTGCCTGTCAATAATCTTTATTTTCTGCAGGCGCTATTTTAATAAGAAGCGTTCCCTGAAACTTAAGATAGACAGCCTACAGGAACAGATTAACCTCCTCAGTGACGAAAATACCCGCGTTCTAAAAACACAAACTTCCCTTCAAGAAAAAATCAGCCGTTATAGCCGCCTTAAAAATATAATTGGAACACTTAATCAGAGTTTGGATATCGAATTTCTCAGCCGTTCAATACTGGAGGAAGTTGCGAATTTGATCGCTGAAGGAAAAGGCGCGGTGTTGCTTTACGGGATTAACGAGCAAACTCATAACCCGGTGCTTGTTAAGAGCAAAAAAGAAGACCCCCATTCAGTAATTAGGGCAAAAGAAGGGGATATTTTTGATTTTTGGGTTTTGAGGCACACCAGCCCTTTGTTAGTGGAGGATATTAAAAAAGATTTCCGTTTTGACCCGGAAAAGTTAAGGGCGCAGGATTTACGCCCGGTTTCTTCTTTGATTAGCGCGCCGCTGGTGAGTCAGCACCGTTTATTAGGCATATTAAGGCTTGATTCTGCGCAGCCCGGTACGTATTCGCAAGATGACTTAAGGCTTCTTTCGGCGGTTGCGGATTTAGCGGCCGTGGCACTGGAGAATGCGCAAATTTACGCAAAAACCAAGGACCTGGCAATCCACGATGCTTTGACCGGGCTTTACACTAAAGGGTATTTTCTGGAACGCCTGAAAGAAGAGGCGAAGCGTGTTACGCGTTCGCATAGCGGTTTTTCCTTGTTTATGCTTGATGTCGATTATTTTAAAAAATATAACGATAAATTCGGCCACAGTGCAGGGGATATTGTTTTAAAACAGCTTGCCGCGATTTTAACCGATGAGCTGAAGGATTTTTATCCTTTGATCTGCCGTTTCGGCGGCGAAGAGTTTTGTATTTTACTCGTAGGAGTAAAAAAGGGCCAGGCAAAAAAAATTGCCGAGCAGCTTTGCGTACGGATTTCGCACGCAAAAGTGGTTTTACGCCGGGAAGAAACCTTTTTTAATGTTTCTATCGGGGTAGCGGGCATGTTTGAAGATGCCGTAAGCGAAGACGAGTTGATTTTTAAGGCTGACAAGGCGCTGCTTCTGGCAAAAGAACAAGGGAGGAACCGTGTGGCCTGCGCTTAAGCAAGAAGAAAAAGAATATTCCAGGCTTTTGCGGGAGTTTGAAGATTTATCCCGCCAGAATTCTACGTTAAAAACGGATATTCTGGATTTAGAGGACAAAGCAGCCAAGATTATCGCACTTTATGATACTACTAAGGAGATTTCCAAATTCCTGGATTTTGAGGTTTTGTTCAAAGCATTTCAGGAAAAATTGAAATATTACCTGGAAATCACAGACTGCAAGTATCTTGGCCCGGCAGCCGGCCTTGAGCAATACGGCGATTACACGGTTTTACCTATGGAAATAGAAGCGCAGATTTTGGGGTATTTGGCAGTAAAAGGCATCAAAGAGCAGGAGATGGATAAACTTCAGATCCTCTCCCAGCAGTTTCTTTTGGGGATAAAACGCGCCTGGCTATATAAAAAACTGCAAGAGCTTTCCATTACCGATAGCCTTACTGGAATACTTAACCGTAGGTTTTTTGAAGTACGCGCAGAAGAAGAAATTTTACGCAGCCGCCAATTTAACCTGGAGTTTTGTTTGTTTTTGCTGGATGTGGATTATTTTAAAACCTATAATGACCGTTACGGGCATCTAGTCGGAGATGTGGTTTTAAAAGAAGCCTCTCGGGCAATCAAAGAGAATATCCGCCAGATAGATCTGCTTGGCAGGTATGGAGGGGATGAGTTTGTACTGCTTTTAACAGAAACTAATTTAGCGCAGGCAGAGTTTGTGGCGGAACGTATCCGTAAGGCCATAGCCGCCAAGATGATTAAAGCCTATGATGAAGAACTGCAGCTCTCGGTAAGCATAGGAGGAGCTTTTTTTCCTGCGCATGCGCAGGATTTTAAGGCTTTGATAGAGAAGGCTGACCAGGCGCTTTACCGGGCAAAAGAGAGCGGTAAAAATAAATACCAGGTTTTTTCCTAAACATATCTCTTGCAATCTATATTAATTTAGGATAAAATAAAAAAATTATGGTGAAAAAGTATATCATTGCAATTGATTTAGGCGGGACAAATTTAAAGCTTGCCTTGTGTAATTCAAGCTTCCGCATTATTGCCAAAAGTATCTTAAGCACCAGGCAATTCCGCAGTAAAGAGAGCCTGATCCAGGCTATTGTAGACGCAATAAATAGTTTCTTGAAATCGCGTAAGTTATCAAAACGGCAAATCCTCGGGGTAGGAATGGGGCTTCCCGGGCCGATCGATACCAGGCGCGGGCTGGTGCATTTTTTCCCCAATATTCCCGGTTGGAAAGAAGTATTTTTAAAGAAAATCCTGGAAAGAAAATTGGGCTTACGGGTTTTTTTAGATAACGATGCTAATCTGATGTCTTTGGCAGAATTCAAATTGGGAGCTGCTAAAGGGAGTGTAAATGCCATTTGTATCACCTTGGGTACTGGTGTGGGGGGCGGGATTATTATTGATGGAAATCTTTACCGCGCAGAGGGTTTTGCCGCTGGAGAAATTGGGCACGTACCGATTAACGAGGTGGGGCCAAAATGTAATTGCGGCGGCACTGCTTGCCTGGAAAGATATATTGGTAATAACCGGATCAAGGAATTTGCAAATAAGGTTTTTGGCCGCGAGATTTCTCTGGAAGAAATAAGCAGCCTGGCGAAAAAGAGAAATCCTAAAGCAGTAAAGATTTGGCAAACCGTTGGCACGCATTTAGGGGTGGCACTGGTGGGGCAGGTGAATATGCTTAACCCTGATTGCATTGTGATTGGCGGAGGGGTAGCCAATGCCGGAAAGATCCTTTTTGACCGGGTAAAACAAGTGATATTGCAAAGAGCAATGAGTATTCAGGCAAAGCGTGTGAAGGTGTGCAAGGCAAAGTTAGGTTACGATGCCGGGATAATTGGCGCAGCGATACTTGTAGCCGAAAGTATTTAGTTTAAGAGGAGAAGGATGAAGATTTTTATTGATACCGCCAATACCCGTGAAATTAAAGAAGCCTGCGCAATCGGAATCGTTGATGGGGTTACCACAAATCCGACCTTAGTTGCCAAGGAAAACCGTCCAGCACAGGAAATCCTCAAAGAAATTTGTGCATTGGTTCCCGGCCCGGTAAGCGCGGAAGTAATCAGCCTTAATTGCGATGAAATGGTGAAAGAGGCAAGGCAGCTGGGAAAAATCGCCAAAAATATCGTAATTAAAATCCCTTTGATCAAAGAAGGATTGAAGGCGGTAAAGATATTATCGAGCGAGGGCATCAGGACTAATGTGACTTTGTGTTTTTCTCCGTCACAGGCATTGTTAGCGGCAAAATGCGGAGCAAGTTTTATTTCTCCTTTTATCGGTAGGCTTGATGATATTTCGCAGTGCGGAATGGGCCTGATCCGGGACATAAAATTAATTTATTCCAATTACGGTTTTAAAACCGAGATTATCGTGGCTTCCGTGCGTAATCCGATGCACGTGGTGGATGCGGCGAAAAGCGGCGCGGATATCGCGACTGTGCCTTTTGCGGTCATCGAGCAGTTGATCAAACATCCGCTTACGGATATCGGCATACAGAGGTTTCTTGACGACTATAAAAAGATCCCGCAAAAATAAGTCATGCCTAAAAAAAATTTAAGGAATATCCTTTCTGCTGGCGGCATTATTCTATTTTTCCTCTTTTTTTCTCCGGGATTATCGCAGGCAATAGATTTTTCGGGCATTATGCCTAAAAGCGAAGAGCCTGAGCGCGAAAAAAGCAACAAGGCTGAGCCGTTGATCGTAAATGCGGATAATGTGGAATATTCTACGGAAGAAAAAGTTTTTACGGCTTCAGGAAATGTTTTAGTGGTTTTTCAGGATACGAAATTGTCCTGCCGGTCGTTGACGCTTAATTCCGCAACCAAAGAATGCCAGGCAGAGGGGAACGTTCGCATGGAAGACCCTCAGGGAATTATCGAAGGCTCGAAATTGACATATAATTTCGAGAAACACTCCGGAACGATTTTTGATTCGCAATTTAAAGCCAATCCTTTTTTTGGCAAGACCGAGAGAATGTATAAGGTAAGCGACGCGGAATATGTTTCTTCGCGCGGCTATATGACTACCTGTAGTTATGACAATCCTCACTGGAAGATGAAAACCAGAAAGATGGATATCTTTCCGGGCGATAAAATTCAGGTTAAGGATGCTACGGTTTATGTGGGAAAGGTCCCCTTGTTGTACATGCCGCAATATAGCAGGAATTTACGCGAGCCGTTGATGAAGGTGCAGGTAATGCCGGGCACCAAGAAAGACTGGGGGCCGTTTATGCTCACTGCCTGGCGCTATAACCTTACCGAAGATATTACCGGTAGATTGTATGTGGATTACCGTTCTAATTTTGGTATTTCCGAAGGTTTTGGCACGAATTACGATTCGACCGAAGTCGGCAAGGGTGATTTTAAATTCTATTATACCCAGGAAAGGGATAAATCCGACGATGTAAACCAGGATGATGTGAATGCGCCTAAGGTATTCCAGAGGTACCTCGTGAGGCTGCGCCATAAATGGGATGTCGATGAGAAGACGAATTTGGTTGCCGAATACCATAAGATTGTCGATTCCAAGCGCGCCTTGTTGGGGTCAACCTTTAATTTCTTAAAGGACTATTTCCCGCGCGAATATGAAAAAGACCAGATGCCGCTTTCATATATTCAGGTGCACCGTTCATTTGCCTACGCCAATTTAGATTTGTTATTGCAGAAGCGGGTAAATAACTGGTTTAGCCAGGAAGAGAAAATGCCGCAAATAACATATAATTTGCCAAGTTTGCAGCTTGGAAATAATAGTATGGTTTATTTTACCAACAGCAGTTCTTTTGCGAGTTTAAAGAATAAGGCTGCTGCTCCTGCGGATAATAATGACCAGGCTACAAATAATTTTTCTACATACAATAAGATTGCTCGGCCATTGAAAATAGCAGTTTTTAATTTTACCCCCTTTCTCGCCAGTGAACAGGACTACTCAGACCATGGTACTTATGGTTCGACAATGACCAATATTTTTTCCGGTGGCACAGATGTGAGCACTAAATTCTACCGTTTATTCACTGTAAAAACAAATGCCCTGGGTTTGGATATTAATGGCTTAAGGCACATTGTTACGCCGACTTTCGCTTATTCCTATAGTAATAGTACTCCGTCAAAAATCAATGAATTTGAAATCGGAGGTGATCGGGGAGTAAGGAGTTCGGTAGCGACATTCGGCCTGGAGAATAAGCTGCAGACTAAGAGAAACGGCGATAAGGTTGATTTGGCCGATTTAAGGTTTACCAGCGCTTATAATTTTAGGACCGCCGGCCAAAAAGGGCAGCTTTCGGATTTTGTGATAAACATGGAATTATACCCGTATTCCTGGATAAGCTTGATTTCCGATGCCACCTACAAAACTAAGCAAGGATATTTTACCTCGGCTAACTATGACGTAAATTTTAATTTTGGCACTGACCGTTATTTTGGATTCGGGCAACGTTATCAGCTTAAAGGCAATAATGAAATTACCTATCAATTAGTGTGGCGCCTGAATCCGAAATGGAAATTTTCCATTTATCAGAGGATTAACCGGGGAAGCGAAACTGCAGCAAAAACCGGATTAAGGGAGCAGGAGTATATTATTTCCCGAGATTTTCATTGCTGGACCGTAGATTTGAATTATAATACTACCCGCGGCAAGGGTGACCAGATTTGGATGGTCTTCCGCTTAAAGGCGTTTCCGGAATTGGAATTCGAGTTCAATAAGAGCTACCATGCTCCTAAGCCCGGATCGCAGTCTGAACCTAATATATAGATTAAGGTAAGAAAGGTAAAAATGAATATTTCTATTGTTGGTTCCGGTTATGTCGGCTTAGTTACCGGCGTCTGCCTTGCAGAATTAGGCAACCAGGTAATTTGCCTTGATAATAATAAAAAGAAGATCGAAAACTTAAAGAAAGGGCAGGTCCCGATTTTTGAGCCGGGTTTACATGAATTAATTGTCGCTAATGTCAAAAAGAAAAGGCTGAAATTTACCTCGGATGTAAAGCTGGCGGTTAAATCCAGCGAAATAATTTTTATTGCGGTCGGCACGCCTTCCATGCCTAACGGCGAAGCAGATTTGATCGGAATCGAAAATGTAGCGCGCAACATTGCCAAAAATATGGATGGTTACCGTTTGATCGTGGAGAAATCCACGGTTCCCGTGCAAACAGGAGAATGGGTGAAGCATACGATTTCCAATAATGTCAAAAATAAAATCAAATTTGACGTGGCTTCGAACCCGGAGTTCCTGCGCGAAGGCCAGGCAATCAGCGATTTTATGCACCCTGACAGGATAGTGATTGGAGTAGAATCGGAAAAGGCAAAAAACCTTTTAGTTAACCTCTATAAGCCGCTCGGCGCGCAATTAGTGATTACCGATATTAAATCAGCAGAGCTGATCAAGCACGCTTCCAATTCTTTTCTGGCGACAAAAATTTCTTTTATTAACGCAATTTCCCGGATTTGCGAGAAAACCGGAGCAGACGTGGTAGAAGTAGCCAGAGGAATGGGTTTGGATAGGCGTATCGGCCCGGGATTTTTAAATGCCGGCCTTGGCTATGGCGGTTCGTGTTTCCCTAAGGATGTAGATGCTTTTATTACTATTTCGGAAAAATTAGGCTATAACTTCGAATTACTGAAAGTAGTGAAAAAAATCAATGACCAGCAGAAGGATTTTTTCCTGCAAAAGATCAAAAATAACCTTTGGATAATTAAAGACAAAACGGTCGGGGTTCTAGGGATTTCTTTCAAGCCCAATACCGATGATATCCGTAACGCGCCGTCATTGGAGGTTATACGCTCCCTGCAATCCGAAGGAGCAAAGATCAAGGCCTATGATCCAAGAGGCGCTTTAAAGGCAAAAGATGCCCTTAAAGGCATTACCTTCTGCACGGATTCCTATGCGGTATGTAAGAAGGCAGATTGTTTATTGATCTTAACTGAATGGGATGAATTCAAGGAGTTGGATTTTTCGAAAATAAAAAAACTGATGCGCCACCCGTTGATAATTGACGGCCGTAATATTTACGACCCGTTAAAGTTCGAAAAAATCGGGTTCAAGTATATCGGTATCGGCAGAAGCGCTAATTTTAAGAGGTAAGATAATGGCAAGCCAGTTCGCAGATTTTAAAAAACGCATCGAAAAGAAGAAATTTACCATTGCGGTAGTGGGGTTAGGTTACGTGGGATTGCCCCTGGCAATCGAATTCGCCAGAAAAGGCATTGAGGTGCGCGGTATAGATGTGGATGCCCACAGGATTAACCGCCTAAAGAAGAAAGAATCGTATATTACCGATATTTCCGATAAAGAGTTGAGGGAAGTTTTGGCTTTAGGGAATTTACATTGTGGCAGCGATTTTTCCGTGCTTAAAACCTCGGATGTTACGATTATTTGTGTGCCCACGCCTTTAAAGAGAAAATACCATCCTAATATTTCCTATATCCGCCAGGCAGTGAAAGCAATTTCCCGGAATTTAAAAAAGGGCGGCCTGGTAATTCTGGAGAGCACGACTTACCCCGGGACCACGGAAGACGTGATCCTTCCCTTATTGCGCGAGCACGGGCGTAAGCATAACCAGGATTTTTACCTGGCGTTTTCTCCGGAAAGAATCGACCCCGGCAACAAGCATTACCCGGTCAATAAGATCCCCAAGGTCGTAGGAGGCTTAACCAAAGAAGCTACTGACTTGACTGTATTAGTCTATAAGAATATTATCGATACGGTAGTGCCGGTTTCTTCTACGAGAGTAGCGGAATTTGTAAAGCTCCTGGAGAATACCTTTCGTTTGATCAACATCGGAATGGTGGATGAAATTGCCCAGATGGCGCACAAGATGGGGGTGGATATCTGGGAAGTTATCCGCGCTGCTTCTACCAAGCCGTTTGGCTTTATGACTTTTTATCCCGGCCCCGGTGTAGGCGGCCACTGTATCCCTAAAGACCCTCTATACCTATATTGGAAGGCCAGGCACCATGGTTTTAAGTCGCGTTTTATAAAGTTAGCTTCGGATGTGATTAATTTTATGCCCGGTTATGTGGTTTCGCGCATGGAAGAGATGTTGAAGAAAGAGGGCAAGAAAATCGAAAAGTGCCATATTCTGGTTATGGGCGTTACTTATAAGAAAGACGTGCTTGATTTGCGCAAATCCCCTTCATTGGACGTGCTGGAAATTTTGGAAAAAAGAAAAATCGCAGTTTCCTATTATGATCCGTTGGTGCCGTATTTGAAAATGAACCACCTGATCAATTTGCAGGCAGTTAAACTCGATAAGAAAACTCTGGAAAAATTTGACTGCGTCTGTATTTTGGCGGACCACACCGGTGTAGATTATAAGCTTATTTTAAAGCACGCACACCTGATTTTTGACACGCGCAATGTCTATAAGGGGATTACAAATAAAAAGATCGAAAAATTGTAGGAGCAAGGAATGAAGCGTGTTTTAGTCACAGGAGGGGTAGGTTTTATCGGCTCGCATATTGTAGAAGAGCTGGTACGTAGAAAATACCGCGTGCGAGTAATGGATAATTTTTCTAGCGGGAAAATCGAAAATTTATCCGGTGTAAAAGGAAAATTCGAGCTGATCAGGGCGGATATCCGTTCCAAGAGTGCCTGTTTGAAGGCAGTTAATGGCGCGGATGCTGTTTTGCATCAGGCTGCGCTGCGCAGCGTCCCTAAATCCATGAAATGCCCGCAGGAATATAATGAGGTAAACATACAAGGAACATTGAACTTATTGGAAGCATCCGTGGAAAAGAAGGTAAAAAGTTTTGTTTTTGCATCATCCAGCTCCGTATATGGCGAAACGAGCCATTTTCCGGAAAAAGAAGATTTTTTACCCGCGCCGATCTCTCCTTATGCCTTGACCAAACTTACCGGCGAGCATTATTGCCGGATGTTCGCACTGCATTATAAATTACCAACGGTAGCTTTACGTTATTTTAATGTTTTTGGGCCCCGGCAGTCTTTGGATGACGAATATGCGGTGGTAGTGCCGAAATTTATCAGCTGTATTTTAAATGACGAACAGCCGCCGATTTTTGGCACCGGCAAGCAGTCGCGCGATTTTACTTACGTGGGTAATGTAGTGCAGGCCAATATCCTGGCAATGACGCGCACGCGCGCCGCAGGGATGGTATTTAATATTGCCAGCGGTAAGGACTACAAGGTGCTGGACCTGGTTTCAATTTTAAACAAGCAAATGCATAAAACCATCCGGCCTAAATTTTTACCGGTGAGAAAAGGTGATGTTTTCCGTACGCTCGCAGATATCTCGCAGGCAAAAAGGATTTTAGGGTTTCAGCCTAAGATAGATTTTATCCGTGGTTTAAGTTTTAGCATTGAGTATTT
The DNA here is from genome assembly GCA_028717885.1 of Candidatus Omnitrophota bacterium. Taxonomy (GTDB): domain Bacteria; phylum Omnitrophota; class Gorgyraeia; order Gygaellales; family Profunditerraquicolaceae; genus JAQUMX01. The sequence goes on along the minus strand of JAQUMX010000016.1, from coordinate 16,704 downwards.
TAAAGACAAAGAATGAAAAAGAAAACGGTAGTGATTACTGGTGGAGCAGGTTTTATCGGTTCGCATCTTTGCGGCCGGTTGCTCAAAGAAGGTTTTAAGGTAATCTGTATGGATAACTTTATCACCAGCGGTAGCGGGAATATCAATGGGTTGCTTAAGGATAAAAATTTTGTTTTTGTGAAGCATAATGTAACCAAATATATAAAGGTGGGAGGGAAAGTGGATTTTGTGCTGCATCTTGCTTCGCTTGCTTCTCCGGAAGATTATTTGCGTTATCCGATTCAGACATTAAAGGTGGGTTCTTTGGGGACGCATAATGCTTTAGGCTTGGCTAAAGAAAAAAAAGCGGTTTTTCTTTTAGCTTCCACTTCAGAAGTTTACGGAGACCCGCATGTGCACCCGCAACCGGAAACTTACTGGGGGCATGTGAATTGCGTGGGGGTGCGCGGCTGTTATGATGAATCAAAACGTTTTGCCGAAGCCCTGGCATTTGCTTATCACCGCGTGCACGGGATAGAGATTAGGATCGCCAGGATTTTCAATACGTATGGCCCGCGGATGCGGCTTAATGACGGAAGGGTAGTGCCGAATTTCATTAACCAGGCTTTGCATAATAAGCCGCTTACCGTATACGGCAAAGGGCTTCAGACGCGCAGTTTCTGTTATATCGATGACCTGGTGGAAGGCTTGTTCAGGTTAATGAAGAGTAAAGCCAATGAGCCGGTTAATTTAGGGAATCCCGGCGAATTTACGATCAAGGAATTAGCGGATTTAGTGGTTAAGCTCACCGGAATAAAAGGCACAGTCATTTATAAGCCTTTGCCTCAGGATGACCCCCGCCAGCGCCAGCCGGATATTACCAGGGCGAAAAAAATCCTGAAGTGGCAGCCAAAAGTGAAATTGGCTGATGGCTTGCAAAAAACTATTGACTGGTTTAAGGTTTCCGCCTAGGTTTGATTTTTCCTTACTATATGCTATACTTGTATTAAGGGAAGAGGCTAGGCAAGTAATAAAAAGTCTTTATAAATATAAAATTAATAAAAATAACCTATTCTCTAACCCTTATAAGAAGGGCGAGGCCTACGCAAGCAGGCCCAACAACGAGAATAGGTTTTTTTATGCGCGATACTTTCTGCTTGACAAAGTATCGCCAAGGTGTTATAAGGAACTAACAAAGTAAGGTGGGGCGAAAAGCGCGAAAGAAGGGATGCGCCTCTTACGATTCACATAACAGAATTCATCATCAAAGAAACAAAATTAAGAGGCTCCTGATTCTAAACGCTTGATATGCCAATCATACCTTAGGAAGGAGGCCTTTAATATGATTAGAAGAAAAAGAGGTTTTACCTTAGTCGAAATCATGATCGTTGTAGCGATTATTGCCTTATTGGCGGCCATAGCTATTCCTAACCTTTTACGTGCTAGGTTAAACGCCAATGAAGCAGCGGCAGTTTCTGCTTTGAAGACTATCGCTTCATCTGCGATAAGCTTTAGGTCAGTTAATGCTGCTTATCCGGCTAACCTTGCAGCACTTTCTGGTGCTACACCTCCTTATATCGATGCAGTTTTAGGCGGAGGCGCAAAACAAGGTTATAACTTTGCTTTGACCGGAGCTGCCAATACCTTCACTGCTACAGCCAGACCGCAGACTTATCAGACCACTGGTGTCAGAAGCTTCTTTGTTGATGAATCCGGAGTAATCCGTTGGACTGATGTCGATGCAGCGGCAGGCGCAGCTGATGGCGCATTGCAGTAATTGCTTCAAAAGGTACCATTTTGCAAAAGCGGGGGGAGATTATTCTTCCTCCGCTTTTTTTAATTTCCCCTTCTTAATGGCATGCAAAGAATAAATTTTAAAAATATTTTCTGGATTCCTCTCCTCGGGGCAATCGTTTATTTTAATTCCCTTTGGGTGAACTTTATCTGGGATGATTACGCCCTGATAATAAATAACCATCTGATCAAAAGTTTCTCTCAGGTCCCGAACGTTTTTTCTTCCAATTTGTCGTTTAACCGCAGCATATTTTACCGTCCGCTGCAGAATATTTCCTACATGATTGATTTTTCCATTTTTAAGCTGAATCCCTGGGGCTTTCACCTGACTAATATAGCCTTGCATATCCTGGCGGTAGTTTTGCTTTACAAATTACTGCTTTTAATTACCAGTAATTCCCGCTTAAGCCTGTTTTCATCGTTATTGTACTTGGTTTCTCCGTTATGGGTAGAAACAGTGACTTATGTTGCCGGCAGGGCGGATATTCTGATGGCAATATTTATTTTTTCCGCGCTGATTGCCTTTTTGAAAGAGAGGTATTTTCTTGCCGCGTTTTTTTATATCCTGGCATTGTTTTCAAAAGAGGCAAGCCTGGTCTACCCCTTAATAATCGTTTTTTATTGCTGGATTTTCAAAAGTTTTCGAGGCAAACAGATTACGCATATTATCGTTGCCTCAATACTGAGCTCGTTTTATATAATAGTATCTTTTTTTATCAAAGGCGCGGCTGCGATATTGCCACAAACCTTTTCGTTTCCCCAGCGCTTATTGTTCCTGCCTAAAGCAATTATGCAGTATGTCGGCCTGATTTTTTTTCCATTGGACCTGCATATGTCTTATACGGTGGCCTTGCCTAAGAATATCTTTGATCCGAGGGTGGCCATTGCGCTGATTTTTTGCGCCGCGATAATTTTTCTTTTCTTCATTTTTTTGCGCAGGGCCCGGCTTATTTCTTTTTTTATCGCCTGGTTTTTTATTATGTTGCTGCCCTATTCGGGACTTTTTGCGATCAACGCTTTTTTTGCCGACCATTTTATTTATCTGGCCGCACCCGGAATATTCGTTATCTTTGTCTATTTTTTACAAAAAATCAAGCCGCAGGCTTTAGCGAGAACAGTAATTTTTTCCTACTTGGCCGTCTTTAGCATTGCGACAATCAAATATAATTTTATTTGGCAGGACCCGGTAAAATTTTACACCCGGATTATTCATTTATCTAAAAATAGCTTCGCTGCCTATAATAACCTTGGGGTGATTTTGCTCGAGCGCGGGGATTTCGTGGCAGCAGAAAGTAATTTCGAAGCTGCGCTTAAAATCGACCCCAATTTTCAGGACGCGAAATTGAACCTCGCACGCTGTTATTACCTGAAAAATGACTTGCACCGGGCAATCGGCCTTGCCGAAGCAGTGGTTAAACAATCCCCGAATAATTTCCTGGCGTTTGACTTCCTCGGGACATTTTATTTAAAGGCGGGAAATCTTAGTTCGGCGGAAGACTGCTACAAAAAAGCAGTAACGTTAAACGCTAGGTATGCGCCGCTCTGGTTAGACCTTTATTCATTGTATAGATTGCAGGGCCGGACGGAAGACGCGTTAAAGGTTAGAGAGAGGATCCGGGCAATTGACAAGAATAGCCTGGCGCAGACCTACTTTTTAGATGCACAGGAGGCACTTGCCAGCGATGATTTGAACGACAGCCTTCAGGCGATAGGCTACGCGTTGAGGTTATCTCCGGAAAACAGCGCATATGCCAATTTAAAGGGGCATATCCTGCGTAAACAGGGAGACTTGGTAGGCGCATTTTTCGAGTTTAAAAAGGCAATCAAGCTTTCCCCGAAAAATTGGGAGGCTTACAATAACCTAGGAAATCTTTTTGCACAGGCAGGCGATTTCGCAAGCGCGCGCAAGAATTTTGAAGCGGCAATTTCCATAAAAGAAGACTTTGCCGATGCCTACTTTAACCTTGGACTGGCCTATTTTGAAGAGAAAAACTTAAGCGAAGCCAAAAGATTTTTTCAAAAAACCCTTGCCATAAATAATTCCCACACATTGGCTAAGGAATTTTTAGCTAAAATCAAATAAAAAGAAATTTTCTTGCCAAAACGCTCTTTTCTGTTAGAATAAAAAAGATAAAGATGAGCATAACTATAAAAGAAAATAATAAAGGCAAGAATACCGTTACCTGGATCCTGGTTATTGCGTTCTGTTCCCTAATCCTCAGGTCTGTAATCTTGCAGATTATCCAGTCTAATATTGCGCAAAACGAATCCTATGCGTCGGTTACGCTTAAATCCATTGCTACGGCACTGGAAAATTTTGCCAAGAATAACCACGGCGTTTTTCCTGTTGCGTTAAATGAGCTTACCGAATCCGAACCTGCCTATTTAAATAAAAATTACCTGGTTAATTCCATTAAGGGGTATAACTTTAACTGCTCGAGGCTGGATCCTGCCGGGTATAGCTGTTCGGCAACACCGATTAAATGCAATATTTCAGGAAGGATGAATTTTACCATTACTACCGGAGGGATTATCGTTTCCGAGGAGTGTTTTAAGAAAGAATAAATAAGCATGAAGAGGGGCTTTACTATCATAGAGATTACAACCGTGGTACTGGTGCTGATGATCCTGGTAGTAATCGCCGTGCCGAGTTTCTTGCGTTCACGCAGTGTTGCCAACGAAGGAATAGCAATGGCTAACCTTAAAGTTTTAAGCGACGCCTGTCAGCTGTATCGTACGAATAAAAATATTTATCCGCAAAGTTTATCAGATTTAGTCCCCCCGGCATCGAATCCGACTTATATCGACCCTATTTTGGCCAGCGGTACCAAACAAGGGTATAATTTTGTTTATTCCCGTAATGACGAGGGTTTTTCTATCCGAGCTAATCCGCAAAGCTTGGGCAGGTATTATTATATAGACGAAACCGGCAATATGCGCGTTAACGCAACAGAGGAGGCTGGAGCAAGCGATGCGGCAGCGCAACAATAAAGGCTTTACGCTTTGGGAGCTGATGTTGGCATCGGCAATTTTGATTTTTGCGCTTACCGGATTACTTATGCTCTTTTCCAATTGCGTTTTGCTTAACGAGGCTAACCGTAACCTTTCTGTTGCCGTAAACCATGCGCAATATATCATGGAAGGGATCCGGCATTTAAGTTTTGCCAATATCGGGCCGCAGGTTGCCGGCGGCACCTGGGACTGGAATACTGCTACACTTGCCGCAGCCGGTATGACGCCGCTGGACAGCGAGAATGTGGTTTCGACAACTCCGGATCAGACAGCTAATCCGGTGTCAATAACGGTTACCGTAAACTGGCAGGATCGGGGCAGAGCGCGTAATGTTGCGTTGAATGCACTATTTACTAACTTCTAAATGGATAGCAAAGGGTTTACTTTATTCGAGATCTTGATTACTGCGGCAATCCTCAGCGCAATTATGGGCGGAATTTTTATGGTTTTAGACACCGGGGATAAAACTTATGCTTTGGATGCCGGGTTAATGGATTTGCAGCAATCTGCCCGTCAATCGATGAATGCGATGGTGAGGGAATTGCACGGAGCAATCAGCCAGACGATTACCGGGGGAGGTAGCGGTATTAATTTTAATACTACCGGCGCTACAGGTGTGCAGTATTATTGTAATGCCGATAATCAGCTGGTGCGCGAGTTTCCTTCCGGTTCCACTCCTGCGGTAGTGGGGAATTCCATTTCTGTTTTAAGCTTTTGCTGTTGGCATGACGATACCGGTACTTGTACTACCGATTGTACCGGATCGAACCTGATTGAAATTAATTTGACCGCCAGCAGTACCGTGCGAGGAAGGGATATTTCTTTTCCTTTGAAAGGTCAGGCGAGGCCAAGAAATGAATAAGCGGGGAGTTGCTTTGATATTTGCTTATCTGGTAATCATGGTTTTAACGATTATGGGTTCAGCTTTTTTGGCGCGTTCGATTTCCGAGAATAACACCGCTAGATGGCAATCCGATTCTGCGCGCGCCTTTTGGATCGCAGAGTCAGGTTTAGCGCAGGCTTATTTTAATTGGGCCAATAGTATTGCCCAGCCGGTAGGGGCGCAAAACTTTTCCGGCGGCACTTATACGATAAATGTTGCCAGCCTTCCGCAAGTCAGCGTAACCGGAAATTTCGGCAATGCCCAACGTACAGTAGAGGCGTTTTTTATCGGAATTCCTTTAGCTTTTCAGAATACGCTTTCCGTAGGCGGAAACCTTACTTTATCCGGGCTCCTCGCGAGAGTAGAAGTATATGGTAAGACCAGGGTAAGCGGCAGCTATTCTAAGTCCGCGCTTGCTTCGGACTATTTTCAGGATAGACAAACCGGAGTAGCCCAAACTAATACCACTATTCCGATTCCCGATTATGATAATAATGGCACGGCAAATGAGTTTGGTGATTTTGTGCAATTCGGCCGTAAGACGATGCAGGATTATTCGGCTGACCAGGTAGTTTATGTTCAGAATACCGGTACGGTAAATATTTTTCCTAATTCCACTTTAGTGGGAAAAAGAGTAATTTTTGTCGAAGGAAGCGCTCCCGGAGAAGGCAATGTAAATATTTTTTTTGATGCCACTTGGCAGGATTACCAGGATTTAACCGTGATTTCTACAGGTACGATCACTTATGTTGAGCCGCTGCAGTTTCAGGAGAATTCCCGTTTAAGCACGGTTTCCTGGAATAATTATACCGAGGCTTCAATTTTCCGCAGCCAGCATGAGAGCATGGTTTATGCGCATGGCAACACCAGTTTTATTGATATCCTGGAGTGGGGCTCTACTACCGGAAATGTGATCAGTAACGGCAACTTAAGCCTGAATGAAGTCTTAACCTATGAAAAATTCTATTATTCCAGCCGCGCGGCGGACGGAGATTTGTCTCCGGGTTTTCAATGGTTGAGTGCCGCTACCGGTTCCCGCAGAATGATGAATTGGCAGGAATAAATTTATGAAGAATAAACTGATATTAATTGCTAGCGTTGTGGTAGTGTTTATCGTAAGCACGATCATTTTTTCGATTTACCAGGCGAAGGAATTGGCAAGGGAGACGGCTGGCCTGGTGCCGGTAACTCCGCAGGCAATTCCGCAGCAGCCTATTCCTCAAGAACCAAGGAAGCTTGTGCCGGCCCGCCCGGAAGATTACGGGATGGTAGTTTTCAAAAAGAGCCAGGAGCCGAAAACTCAAGGGGAGTGGGATAATCTGATGTCTGCGAAAATAAAAGAGATTAAAGAGCAAACGCCGCCGGATGTGCTAAAGGAAGCAAAAGAAGCGATTAAGGAAGACCCTCGGAGGACAAGAGAAAAACTGCAGCAGATCGATGACCTGATAATCAAGCTAAAAGAGGATTTGATTAAGGACCCGGATAATCAGGGAATTAAAGATAGAATTAACAGGTTAATGGTGCTAAAATCTATTGGTAAGGAACTACCATAATGGATATCGCATTTTTAAAAAAATTACCCTTTAAGTTTGGGCCCAGTACCCCTAAGGAAATATTTTCTTTGGGGGTGGATATTGGTTCTGTATCGATTAAGGTCGTGAAGCTGCGGCTCTTCGAAGAGAAGGCGGAAGTCGTAGATTTCAAGATCGAGCCTTTTGCTTTGGATTCTGCCCCGGTTTTAAAAAATATTTTCCAGGCAATGCAGGCAAAAAAAATCAATCTTTCCATTTCCGGACCGTCTTCGATCATCAGGTATGTCGACTTTCCGAAAATGAATGCAGAGGAATTAAAACAGGCAATGAAATTTGAAGCGCAAAAACACATTCCTTTTACGATTTCCGAGGTTAATCTTGATTGCCATGTCTTGAAAGAGAACCCTGCTGAAAATAAGATGCGCGTGCTTTTGGCAGCAGTAAAAAAAGACCTGGTTTCTCAAAGGCTGAAATTGGCGCAGGAAGCAGGGGTAGCCGTGAATCTTATAGACAATGATTCGTTAGCTATGGTAAACGCTTTTAATTTTAACTATGCTGCGAACGCCCAGGAGGAGCAGAAAACCATCGCTTTATTGAATATCGGTGCCCTGAACAGCAATTTGAATATTTTGGAAGGTAGCGCCCCCAGTTTTAGCCGGGATATTCATATTGCAGGAAATAATTTAACCCAAAAAATTGCCGACCTTTTGGGGCTGGATTTTAAAGCTGCGGAAGTACAGAAGATCAATCCTGACGCGGATAAAAAAGACAAAATCATTATGGCCATAGATAGTGTATTTTCCAGGCTGGTAAACGAAATCAGGACTTCCGTCGATTATTATGAGACTCAGAGCGCGTCTTCCGTAGCAAAGATTTTTTTAAGCGGAGGAAGTTCGCATTTAACGGGGATCAAGGAAAAGTTAGCTACGCTTTTGGGTACGGAAGTCGAATTATGGGACCCTTTTAAACAAATTTCTATTGCCGGTAGCCTGGATGCGGAAAATATAAAGAAACTTTCCGGACAGCTCGGCGTTGCTGTGGGCCTGGCATTACGTAAATAAAATGATCGAAATTAATCTATTACCCGAAGAATTAAGGCTGAAAGCAAAAGCAGGGGCATCTTTTAGCTTAAAAGATATGGATCCCAAGAAAATCCTCTATCTTATTCCTGCGGTGCTTGGGCTCTTGATTATCGTCCATCTGTATCTTGCGGGTTTGACTATTTTTCAGAGTATGCGTTTAGCCGGCTTAAACAGGCAATGGGCAAAGTTAGAGCCGGAGAGAAAAAAACTGGAAAATGTTCAGAAGGAATTTAATGTTTCTACGGCTGACAGCCAGTTTTTGCAGCAATTGCTTAACACCAGGGTAACCTGGGCGGATAAGTTAAATGCCTTAAGCCGCGATTTGCCCAGTGGCATCTGGTTCGAAGAATTGATCGTTTCCGACCGTGCTTTCAGCCTTAGAGGCTCGGTAGTTTCTACGGCAAAAGTAGAGATGAACCTGGTAAATAAATTCATGGACAACCTGAAAAATGACGCCAATTTCTCCCGGGATTTTAGTTCTTTGGAACTAGGCTCCATAAACCGCAGGGAAATTGCTGTTTTCGATATCATGGATTTTATTTTAGAGGGGAACATTAAGGTAAAATGAACGCTCTGCTAAATAAAATAAATTCGCTGGAACTGGATAAGCAAAAAATTACTTTGATTGTTTTTGTCCTGGCTTTCATTGTTTACGCGGATTTCGCTTTTGTAGTAAAAGTTCAATCCGGCTTAAGCAAAAAACTTAGCGGCAAGATTACGAAAGTTTCGCAAGACTTAAAGAAATTCAAAAAAGACGCTGCAGAGATAGAAAGTACTAAAGCCAGGCAAGGAGTGCTTAAGCAGATAGCAAAGAAAATCATCAGTGAAGAGGAGATTGGGGGGTTATTGAGTTCGATCTCCGATATCGCCAATAAGCATAATATCAGGATTATCCAAATAAAGCCTAACCGGCAGGTTCCGGTGCAGAGTAAGAAAAATCAGCCGGTAACAAGCGCCACTCCTTTATTGGTTAATCTGGAATTAATTACCAATTACCACTCGTTAGGTACTTTTATCAGCAATCTTGAGGATGAGCAGATTTTTTTCAGCGTAAAAGGGGTAAAGATAAGCCGCTTAGCAAAAGACCCTTTTAACGAAAACGTTAGCCTGGAACTGGTAACCTATGTTAAAAAATAATTTTCGGACCGCAATATTTTTTGTTTTTTGTACCTTTGGCCTTTCTTTCCTGATCGGGGCGGACGAGCAGCCGGCTTATAATGCAAAAGGCAGGCGCGATCCCTTTACGCCTTTGGTAACTTCCGACGGAAGGCTGCTGAAATTGGATATCGACGAAAAGCCATCGGCCTTGCGCGTGGAAGGCCTGATCCATGATGAAGCCGGGCTTTCCTATGCTATTGTTAATGGCGCGATCGTGAAAGTAGGGGATGCTGTTGCCGGATATCAGATTTTAAAAATCGAAACTAACAAGGTCGTCTTTATTAAAGATGGGCAGATTTCTCAGATAGTGATTAAAAAGGAGGAGTAAGTGAGAAATGCTAAATTCCTCGTGTTAAATTTTCTTTTATTTTTTCTGATTTTTATTTCTTTTCCTGCGCTTGAGTCTTCGGGTGAACAGGTGGAGACCACACCGAATGCTTTAATCGTCAATCCGGAACAAGTGGAGCTATCTCAGAATGTTACTTTGGATTTTAAGGAAGCGGATATCCGTAACGTCTTAAAGATCATTTCCCTTAAAGCTGGGGTTAATATCGTAGCTACACCGGAAGTAATCGGCAATGTGACTATCCGTCTCGTCGATATCCCCTGGGAAAGGGCGCTTGATACGATCGTCAAGACCTATGGATTCGGTTACGAATGGCTGAATAATAAGGTGGTCATGGTTTCTACCCTGGAGAAGCTCTCGCAGCAACGTAAAGCCGAAGAGGATGCCGCGCAAAAAGAGCCTCTGGATACTTTATCTTTCACGCTGAATTTTACTAAGGCGGAGGATATAAAAGCGGCAATAGAAAAATTAGTTTCCTCGAGAGGGAAAATTACTCTTGAGCCGAGGACGAATACCTTGCTGGTAACTGATACAAAATCAAACCTGATAAAGATTAGCGAGATTGTCAAAACATTGGATAAGGTTACTCCTCAGGTAATGATTGAGGCAAAAATTATTGAAACTACCCTGGGTACTGCGGAAAAACTTGGTATAGACTGGACGCTTCAGGCATCCTTAAGCGGCTCTGCACGGCCAACAGCATTTCCTTTTGAAGCTGCGAGGTCGTATGGGGGCTTTTTAGGAAAAACATTTCCGTCAGTCCAGTCTCCCAATAGCCTGGAAACCACTGATACCGTAACAATAGATTCTGCTGGCAATACGATTGAAACTATTTCGCAGACGCTTTTAAATAAGCTAACCAAAGGTTTCCCTGCAATTACTAGCTCGGCCTTCACGTACGGCACGCTTGATTTTACACAGTTCAAAATGGTAATGGAGATTTTAGACCAGCGTTCTGATACCAAGGTTCTTTCTAATCCGCGTATCACAACGTTAAATAACCGCGAAGCCAAGATACTGGTGGGTTCAATCGTGCCGATCCCGAATTATGAATATAGTAAGGACACCGGTACCCGCGTCGTTTCAGGTTATACAGACCAGCAGATTGGTATCGGCTTGACCGTGACGCCAAATATCAACGAACATGATTATATTACATTAAACATCCGGCCGACTATTGACCAGATTACGGGTTATACCGGGCCAAATAACGAGCGTCCGATAATCTCTACGCGTAATGCCGAAACCAGTGTAATGATTAAGGATAATCAGACACTGGTAATCGGCGGTTTAATTTCTGAACAAAAGAATAAATATAAGAAAAAGATCCCGATTCTAGGGAATATTCCGCTTGTAGGAAAGTATCTCTTTAGTAAAAACGAGGATACTGTTAATCGTACGGAGCTGATGATTTTTATTACCCCTCATATTATCAGGGACAAGGATTTTGACAGTAAGGAAATCGCCAAGTTGCAACAGTCTATGGATTTTACAGTAAAAGAGGTCGCTTCCGACGAAGAAAAAAAGAAGAAAGCAAAAAATAACTAAGGTTTTGGCTTCATGGGATATAAGCTCGCCTTTATTTATACCAAGAAAGATAAAATGAAGTATATCTCGCATTTAGATTTGATGCGGCTTTTTATGCGGGCTTTACGCCGGGCAGGTCTACCGATTAAATACAGTGAAGGATTCAGCCCCCATCCGAAATTATCCATTAAGCGTGCGCTGAAGCTTGGGATAGAGAGTGAAAGTGAGCAGGCAAGTATTGCCATGGAAGATTTTGTAGAACCAGATGATTTTAAAGAAAAATTAGCAAAACAATTACCGAAAGGAATCGAGATTAAAGATGTCAAAAGAGATTTTAATTAATGTTGAATTTCAGGAAAAACGCGTAGCGGTATTAAATGACGGGGTGTTGGAAGAATTTTTTATCGAACGGCCCCAGGATAAGACTATCGTAGGTAATATTTACAAAGGCAAAATCGAAGCAGTGATGCCTGCATTGGGCGCTGCATTCGTAGATATCGGTTTGCCTAAAAAGGGTTTTCTTTACCTATCGGAAATCGGCTCTGCTTTCGATATGACGGAAAAAATTTCTACTCAGGATGCCAAGCCGCAAAAACCAAAAACCCCGGCGGAAATCAAAAAAGGCCAGGAGATCCTCGTGCAGGTGGTAAAGGAATCATTCGGCACCAAGGGGCCGCGGCTGACAACGGAGATTGGCATTGCCGGTAGGTATTTGGTAATGATGCCTCAGGAGAACCAGACCGGGATTTCCCGCAGGATCGCCGATGAGGCGGAACGCAGGCGCTTAAGAGGGGTTTTGCATGAATTGAAGCTGCCCGGAAATATTGGTTTTATCGTGCGTACTGCCGCGGAAGGAAAGAACAAGCAGGAGCTTCTACGCGATGCTAACTTTTTACAGAAACTTTGGAAGCGTGTCGAGAAGATTATCCATGCTAAAAAGGCTCCCAGCTTAATCTATGAAGAATATGATTTGACTTTACGCGCTATCCGCGATTCTTTTACCGAAGATGTGAATAAACTTATCGTGGATTCCAAATCCGAATATTACCGGGTGCAGCGTTTTATGCGTTCTTTTTTAGGCAACCTCGCCAATCGCGTCGACCTTTATAAGGGGCATAATCTTTTTGTAGAAAAAGATATCGAACGCCAGATTAACCGCATCTTTGAAACCAAGGTTTACTTGAAATCAAAGGCGTATATTATCATCGAGCCTACCGAAGGATTAGTAGTTATCGATGTCAACAGCGGCGGGTTCCGCAAGAAAATTAACCAGGAAGAGATGGCATTTAAAGTTAATTGCGAGGCGGCAGTGGAAGCAGCGCGGCAGTTGAGGCTGCGTGATTTAGGCGGGATTATCGTAATTGACTTCATTGATATGGAAAGGGAATTTCATCGTCGAGAATTGTTAAATACCTTAAGGAAAGCTTTACAGCATGACCGGGCAAAATACGATATTCTGGGGATTTCCAAATTTGGCTTGGCGGAGCTAACCCGCGAGCGCATTCACAATACCGTGCAGTCGCTTTCTTTCCAGGCCTGCCCCTATTGCCAGGGTAGAGGCAAGGTAAAATCTCCGGTAACTACCTCGATCCTGGTTTTCCGTGAATTGCGTACCTTTTTATTGAATAATAAGGCATTAAGGACGGTAAATTTGACCCTGAACCCTACTGTTTGCGAGGAAATTCTCAAGGATAAAGAGAGCTTAAGGCAGGCAGAGCATAAATTCCGGGTTAAAATTAACCTGATTTCCAACCCTTCCGCGCATATCGAGGAGATTAAAATCTCCTAATTTTCCATTCTTTTCTCTTGACCATCGCCGGATAGTATCGTATAATATAATTTCTAATTTTATATGGTTTTATCAAAAAAGGAGAAATACAAATGTATGCAATAATTGAAGTTGGAGCAAAACAGTACCAGGTAAAAAAAGGCGACACAATTGAGGTAGAAAAGCAGGATGCTCCGGCAGGGAAAGAAATTTCCCTGAACAAAGTGCTCTTGTTTTCTAAGGATAAACGCGTCGAAGTGGGAGATCCTTATTTAAAAGGCGTGCTTGTTAAGGCTGAAATAGTCAAGCAATCGCAAGGCCCCAAGGTAGATTCCTATAAATACCGCAGAAGAAAATCTTCGCATTGGTCAAAAGGCCATCGTCAAGAACTAAGCGTGCTTAAGATCAAGGAAATCGGCGCGGAAAGTTAATTAAATGTTCATTGATAACGCTAAAATCCTTGTCCGTGCGGGCTCCGGCGGCAAAGGGTGTGAAAGCTATTACCGGGACAAATATACCCGTAGAGGTATTCCCAACGGTGGAGAAGGCGGCCGGGGCGCGGACATAATAATTAAAGCCGACAGAAACCTTTCTACCTTGCTGGATTTTAAGTATAACCAGCATTTCTTCGGTAAGCACGGAGAACATGGTTCTGGAAAAGATCAAAAAGGCAAAAACGCTTCCCCGATAATTATCAGGGTGCCTTGCGGTACGGTGATTAAAGATTTAAAGAGCGATTGTGTATTGCGCGATTTAAAAGCTGACCAGGAATCCCTGGTAGTTGCGCGCGGGGGAAAAGGCGGATTAGGGAATAAGCATAACCGCGTAGCCACTCCCGGAGAACCCGGAGAAGAACGCGAATTGCTCCTGGATTTAAATTTAATTGCCGATGTGGGGATTGTCGGTTTTCCTAATGCCGGAAAGTCTACGTTAATTTCGCAAATTTCTAATGCTCATTCTCAGGTTGCCGCGTATCCTTTTACTACTAAGTTTCCGGTTTTGGGAGTGGTGGGGTCAGAAAGGGAAGCTTTTACGATTGCGGATATTCCCGGCTTGATCGAAGGCTCTTCGCATGGCAGAGGCCTGGGGGACAAATTCTTAAGGCATGTTCAGCGTACCAAGATATTGGTGCATTTGGTAGATATCTCCGGTTCAGAAGGCAGGGATCCGATAGAAGATTACCGGAAAATCAATCAGGAATTAAAAAATTACAGCAAGGAAGTAGCTGCCAAGCCGCAGATTATCGCTGCCAATAAAATTGACTTAGAGGGCGCAGATGAGCAGCTGGCACGGTGGCGGAAGGTTATGAAGAAAAAGATCTATCCGATTTCGGCGCTAAAAAAAGAAGGCCTGGAGGAGTTAATTGACGCTATCAGGAAAAAATTATAAGCGGATCGTAATTAAAGTCGGCAGCAGCCTGTTTTATTCCAAAAAAGAATCATTGGATATCGAACGGCTCTCGGAAGTGGTCTGCCAGGTAGCGCATTTGCTGAAAAATGAAGGCAAGGAGATCGTCGTCGTCTCTTCCGGAGCAATTGCTTTGGGGATGGATGTCTTGGGATTAAAATCCCGGCCGAAAGCTTTACCGATCCTGCAGGCTGCTGCGGCAATCGGACAGAATGTGCTCATGGATAGTTACGGTTTTTTTCTCAAGAAGGCGCAGGTCAAATCCGCGCAAATCCTTTTGACCTGGGATGATTTTAACGACCGTAAAAGGTATTTAAATGCCAAGAATACCCTGCAAACATTGTTGAAATTAGGCAGTGTGCCGATCATCAATGAGAATGACACGGTTTCTACCGATGAAATTAAATTTGGGGATAATGACCGGCTATCTGCAATGGTATCGGCGTTGATTTCCGCGGATTTACTGATTATTCTTTCCGATGTTGACGGGCTTTTGGATGAAAAAAAGAACGTGATTCCCGTAGTAAGCGAAATTAATCATCAGGTGAAAGCTCTAGCGTGCCCGACTACTAAAAGGACTTGCGTAGGCGGGATGATTACCAAGATCGAGGCGGCCAAGATTTGCGTAGATTCCGGGATACCTTGTGTGATTGCAAATGGGCAGAAGAAAGATATTATTGTTTCTGTGTTGGAGCAGCCGCAGAATCACGGTACGCTTTTTGTTTCCGGAAGCAGGCTGACGGAAAGGGAGCGCTGGATTGCCTTTGGCACAAAACCAAGGGGAAAAATTATCGTTGATGACGGAGCGAGAAAAGCTTTGTTGGAGAAGAAAAGCCTGTTAAGTGTCGGGATTACCGGCGTAGAAAACCGCTTTGAACAGGGCGATATCGTCGCTATCGTTGATTTGCAGGGTAATGAATTCGCCCGCGGGAAAACCGCGGTTTCCGCTAAACAAATCGATGAAGTTAAAGGCAAAAAGCACGAGAAAGAAATTGTTCACCGTAATGACATCGTAATTTTATAAAGATGAGCCTAAAAGAAGAGTTGATCAATATTGCCAAGAGCGCAAAAGAAGCTTCCCGGGAAATGGCAGCGGTATCCGCGGAAACTAAGAACGCCGTACTTAAGGAGATGGCCAGGGCGCTATTAGCCAAGAAAGCGCAGATCCTAAAAGCTAATAAACGCGATCTGTCTTTAGCCAAATCCCAAGGGTTATCTGCGGTAATGCTGGATCGTTTGAGCTTAAATGAAGATCGCATTCAGGATATGGCTATTTCATTAAATGAGCTGACTAAATTAAAAGACCCTGTAGGAGAGGTGATTAAATCATGGGCCAGGCCGAACGGGCTTAAAATCAAGAAAGTGCGCGCGCCTATCGGGGTAATCGCAATTATCTATGAATCGCGGCCGAATGTGACCGCAGAATGTATCGGTTTGTGTTTTAAATCCGGCAACGCCCTTATTTTAAGGGGAGGAAGCGAAGCGCTAAATTCCAACCTGGAAATTTACCGCGTTTTAAGGGGCGTTTTACAAAAACATAAATTGCCTTTAGCTGCGGTTAACCTTATTTCTACCAGAGAGCGCAAGGCCGTTGATATTTTGTTGAAGTTAAACGAATATATCGACGTGGTAATTCCGCGCGGCGGAGAGGGCTTGATTAAAAAGGTGGTAAAGGTTTCTTTGATTGCGGTAATAAAACATTATAAAGGGATTTGCCATGTTTATGTTGACGAATGGGCAGACCTGAATATGGCGGAAAAAATCTGTTTTAATGCAAAAGTAGGGCGCCCGGGAGTTTGTAATGCCATGGAGAGTATGCTGGTGCATAAGGATGCGGCGATGAGGTTTCTGCCGGGAATGATCCGGAAATTTAAACTGGCAGGAGTAGAGATCCGCGGTTGCCCGATTACGCGCAAGATTATTAAGTCTGGGATAAAGCCGGCAACCGAAAAAGATTATTTTACGGAGTACCTGGATTTAATTCTTTCGGTGAAAGTGGTGGATAACCTGCAGGAAGCAATCAAACACATTAATTTTTATGGTTCGCATCATTCCGATGCGATTGTTACGGATGATGAAAAAAATGCGCGGGAATTTTTGCAGATGGTGGATTCTGCTTGCGTATATGTGAATGCTTCTACGCGTTTTACAGACGGCTATCAGTTTGGGATGGGCGCGGAGATTGGGATCTCTACCGATAAATTGCACGCTAGAGG
>JAQUMX010000015.1 GCA_028717885.1 Candidatus Omnitrophota bacterium | reverse complement strand
TATCATTTTTCTTCTCTGCGGAAACACTATAGAGTTTTTCCAAGCTCACGTTGGAACCGCCGGTTAATTGCTTAATCTGCTTTGCCACAGAACTTAATTGTGTATATACGGATTCCAAAGCCGTGGCTGAAGAAGCAGCGTCTTTAACTTCCTTGACCAAATCCTTGCCCACCTTAGAAAGCGCGGTTTCGATGACATTAAACTGGCTATTCAAGGTATCGGCAACGTTCTTTAATCCGCTGATGCCGGAAGTCGTACCTAAGATGGAAGAAACCTGGCCGTAGATCTGCTCTACGTCGGTCTTAAAGACAGTGATCGTCAAAGCATCCATAGTACCTTTAGTAGTTTCGGAACACACCAGGGTAAAGTCTCCTCTACCCCAACCATTCGGGAATTTCAAAGCATGTTCATATACTCCGGTTGTGCCAATCTCTTTCAACGCCTGCTTATTTACTTTTTGGCCGCCTTTTGGATCATAAACATCCAATGTTGGGCTTAACCCTGAGTAAGTACGGAAACGGATCGTCAGAGTTTGTCCGGAACGGATCGCATTCTCGGAATTTAATATCTGCGACTTCTGCACATCCTGGATCGCCGTCTTTGCGGTTTCGATCTTATTCGGAAGTGTAGTTTCCGTCGCTGTGAGAATCTTCCCGGTATCGGTCTTAATCTCATCCTTTGCCGCAGTAACCTTTGTTTCCAAAGAGGTCTGGGCAGCAGTAATCTTACTAGGCAAAGTAGTTTCTACTGCGGTCTGAATAGCTGCAGTCTTAATTGCTTCCTGTTGCAACAAAGTCTTGGTTTCCTGGATCTTCTTCGAAGAAGTGATATCTATGGAAGATCCGCTTGTATACGCAGAATCACGGTAAGAAACTGAAACCTTGACAAAATATGTCTTTCCGGCTTCCAATTGAGTGTTTGCCCAGGTGAACCAATATACGCCCTGGTCATCATGGGTAGTAGTGCTATCACTATGTAAGGTAGCCGTACCGTCGGAAATAGACAAGCTGGCTAACTGCAGGTCAGATAAGTCCGTAGCTACCGTACCGACTAATTTACCTCTACGTTCCAACCATGCAGAACACTTCAAGGTATCGGTGTCAGCGCTATAAGAAGTGGCTAATTGCGCATTCCACTGCACCATTGCGGTTAACTGATTTTCCAAAGCAATGGTTACGGTCTTATCACTATCCGCAGTCCATTCCAAAGAACGTTCGATATAGCCTGCTTTTGACCAGAAGGTGGTGTAACTATTATAAGGATAGTCGTGGTCTACCGGCGGGCTCAATGTCGAAGTCTGATCCACCCAGAAAGTACGGTTATCGGTAGTGCTGCATTGCTGCAGAGGCGCGTTGGTATCATAGTCAAGTACACGCCATGTGATTGTATAGTAATCGGCGATAAATGCCGGCGTCTCGGCATATACTGTATCATCGGAAGCATCCTCAATACGCACCTTAGCTAATGCAGTAGGAACGCGCGGTTCCGGTATGGTAACTGAGAAACTTCCGGTATTAGTCGCCGAAGAAGAAATTGTGGTCCAAGGAGCTGCGCCGGTAGCAGAATACAATACCTTTACATTGCCGATCGTACCTCTATTGGTCCAGGTAAAGGTTTCGCTCTTGCCGACGATCCTGCGTTCTCCGGCAGCTGCGGGGCTAGTGATATTAAAACCACCGCGAATCCTAAATTCACTCTCTGAAGTATCCTCTATACTGGAATTACCCACCATACTTACCCGCACTCTAACAGTAGCACCGGAAAGCGCATCTTCCGGAATCGGCCAATCATAAACTCCGTCATTAGCAGTAGAGGCTACGATTGTCCTAGTATTATCAAGATCATTTTCATCGGCAAAGTTATTCTTGGAATACTGGATCTTTACATTTTCAATCTGCAAGCCGCGCGATGACCACCTGATTGGCAGAGTATCCCCTAAGACATAGACCTCTTCGCCGTCGGGCGCGCTCAAAGTAATTGTCGGCTTCGAAATAATATGGAATGCATTGGAAATTGCATTCACCTGCACGCCATCGTAATTAGAAGAAGCGTCGATAATCTTGACCTTTGCTTGTGCCACCGTACCCACATCCGAAATGGTCCAGTTATAGCTTCCGCTATTACTCAAACCGGAACCGCCGGTCGGCAAAAAGCTTTCGCCGTTATCAATAGAATACTGCACGGTAATATCGTCGTTAATAAACCCGTCTGTAGTCCAGGTAACCGGCGCAGAGTCGCCCACTGCCCAGTATTCTGTTCCGGTAGGAGAAGTAATATTGATCCTTGGAATAGCAATTTCAAAAGCGCCGGAATCTACACTCAAATTGGTCCCTGCCTTCCAAGGTGTATTATCATATACCCTGATCTTGGCAGTAACCGATGCGGATGCACCAGTCGGCACTATCCAGTTATAAGGAGTACCGTCATCCTTAGCAACATTCCCGGCAGCAATATCAACCCAAGTATTGCCATCCAGAGAATACTGTAATTTCAGGTCATTACTGATATTGCCGTTATTACGCGTCCAGGTAATATTATATGCCTTACCGATACGCCAGGAATTATCTCCTGTATTGGCAGTGGTAGGAGATGTAATCGTGATCGAAGGCACAGGCAAGACGGTAAAGGCATTGGATTTACCCCAGCTCTGGGTCCTGCCTAAATCTGTAACGCGGAATTTGCAGTTAGCAGAAACTGCAGCAACAGGTACTGTCCAGCTCACCGACGTATTAGCTTTTGGCACGGTCTGGCTGATAATAGTCGATGTGCCAAAGTCATCAGTTGACCATTCTACTTTTAAATTCGGGCCGACAAGAGTTCCGAGCGATGTCCAGTTTAAAGTTGCAACTTCCGTATCAGAGAAGAAAGTTGCCGGCGTTGTCGCAGAAATCGTCGGATACGCGATGGTAAATGCCTTATCCGAAAGATCAGTATGCGGTGTAGCATAACTATCCTCTATCTTAATCTTTGCCAAACCAGGAGAATATGCATTAGGAATTGTCCAAGTAAAGCTACCATCGTTTGTGCCGTCAAAATCTGCGATTTGCGTCCAGTTCAAACCATCGGTAGTATAGTATAATTTTAAAGGCCCGGTAATCGTACCTACGGAGTACCAGGTAATATCATGCGTAGTACCGATAATCCAGGACTCGGTTCCTAAATTCGGGCTGGTAATAACCAGCGAAGAATCCTTGATCTCGAACAAGTTGGAAGTAGCGGTAGTTGCCACCCTCTCCGGATCAAAGATCTTTATCCTTACTGTTGAAGAGATAACTGGTGAGACTGTCCAGTTATAGGTACCGGCATCAGCCTGAATAGTAGGTGCGTCCTCTATAGTAGTAATCGTGGTCCAATTAGTGCCGTTAGTAGAATACTGCAGCCGCAAACTGGTGATCGCTCCAGCTGCTCCACCGGTGGTAGTCCAAGTGATCGGATGCTGCGTACCCACAACCCAGGCATTTTCCCCGGTCTCTGTTCCCGTCGGAGAAGTAATCGTTACTGTCGGGCCGACGATATTAAAGGTATCTGAAGTCTTGGTAACCACAGGCCTGCTATTATCGGTAATTTTAATCTGACAGGTTGAGGCAGGGCTGTCAGGTACAACCCACGGATAAGACTTGGCACTTATTTGTCCGACGCTTGGCGCAGGAGAAACATTGGTCCAGGCTCCGCCATCGATTGAGTATTGTATACCGATATTAGAACTAACTGCGCCGACATTGGTCCAGGTAATATTATAGATTCCGGTACCGAACCAATTGGCATCAGCAGCCGGTGCAGTAATATTAATCTGCGGCAAAGTGATAGTAAATTCCGGCGTAAGCGAACTGATTTCTGTAGCGTCGTCTGGATCATAAATGCGCATTACCGCGTGTGTCGTATCAACGTTATTAGGAACCGTCCACGGGAAGACTGTCGGCGTATGCGGTATCTGTTGTTCGATCATATACGGAGGGACATCCGACCAGGTTGTGCCGCCGTCAGTCGAGAAACGCAAAGTCAAATTGCTGTTAGTTGCCTGGCCATCCCAATCCCAGGTGACATTATAAGTATCACCCTGAATTAACATTTCTCCGGTACTTGGATGCGTTAAAGTGATCCTTTCATGAGGCAGAATCGTAATCGCATCAGAATTATCTGTAACTGCTGCGGGGCTACGGCTATCGGAAATCCTCAGTAATACCGATGCGCCGGCAGCTCCAGCAGTGATATTCTGCCAATTGTAGGTGCCGTCATGCTGCGCTTGAGTGAATGTTGCAATTTCGTTCCAAGTTTCGCCATCAACAGAATATTCTAATTTCAGGTTATCCAATAAAGTACCTACGTGTGTCCAAGTAATCGTACGGGAAGTATCCCCTACTACCCAAATCGTGCCGCTTGGCGGAGCAGTAATAGTAAACGTTGGCGTCACGATTTTAAAAGTAGCGGAGGTAGCAGAAACCAATGACTGCGTATCTCTACCCACTGGAGCGCTGGTTTCACGGATCCTGATCTGCACATCTGCCGGCAAAGCGCCGCCAATATCCGGAATAGTCCACGGATAACTGCGTGCGCTGATTTGCCCGGCTGTAGGCGCAGGTAAAACTACAGTCCAATCCCCTGCGTTTACAGAATATTCAATTGCCAAATTCGCAGAAATATTGCCTGTATTCGTCCAGGTAATATTATGAGCTGCGGTACCAATGACCCATTCATCGGAAACAACCGGCGTATCAACAGTAATTGCCGGTGTAGGCATGATCCTAAAGTTAGCATTGGAAATATCTGCGCGGTTATTTGCATCTACGATCTTGATCTTAGCCGTATCCGAAGTAGTATAATAAATTGCTTCACCTAAGTCAGAAGTAGCTATTCCTGTAATATTCCAGGAATAAGTTGGGGTCGGCGGCATACTCATATAAGTCTTTAATTTATACGGGTAGCTGGTTCCCCCGTCGGTGGATAAGTAAATCTTAATTGGGGCGGTGATTGTACCGCCGGAACTCCAGGTAATGTCATGGCTAAAGCCCATTTCCCACTCTTCTGCGCCGTTAGGTGTAGATACCTGGAAACCTCTAATATTAAATACCGGCGAATCATCATAAACCGTGGAATCGTTATGATCCTGGACTCTTACTACTGCATTTTCTGAAAGTGGGTTCGGTACATACCAGGCATAAGTTCCATTGTTAGGCACGGTAGTTACCTGCCCGCTGTTACCATCCATATCCATCCAGTTTCCTCCGCCGGTAATAGAATACATCAAATCTACCTGCGGGATCGAAACGCTGTTAACAGGAGTAGGCGTCCAGGTTACGTTATAGGTTGCCCAAGAAACCAGGTTTGCGCCTAAAGTTGGATACGTTACATCAAAGGCTCCGATAATCCTGAAAGGTGTGGCTAAAGTTGACTTGGTATCCGGGTCGGTGCTGTCAGAAACCCTCACTAAACATCTATTGGTATTTGTCGCCTGATCGGGAACCGTCCAGCTAAACGTACCGTCATTGGTAACAATACCATCATTTGCCGTGCCTTCGCCTTCTATTACCGGGCTCCAGGCGCTGCCGTTATTGATGGAATATTCCAGTTTTACCAACGGGATTTGCGATGCACCCGAAGAAGTCCAGGTAATGTTCTGCGAAGAACCAATTAGCCAGCGTTCATTACCGGTTGGATTTGTTAAATTCACCGAGCCTACGATCCTGAACACAGCCGGACTGGTAGAGGTAATTACCGGCCAGCCATTGGAAGTAATCCTAACCCTGGCAGCCGTAGTATGGCAATTATCCACTGTCCAGCTATAGGTACCGGTATTCGGCGCATTTGACGCTTCGGTGACCCATTGTGTGCCATCATAGTATTCGATCTTTACGGTTTCATCAAGTGCTGCACCAGTAACATTGGTCAAACCATCCTTATTCCAGGTAATATTATGGGCTGAACCGATTGACCAGATCTCTCCGCCTATAGGAGAAGTAATATCAATATAAGCCCTGACAAATTCCACGCTAACATCGTCGAGAATCGGAGTATCTTCCCCGGAAGAATAAAGTGTAGCCTTATAACGGAAATAGCGGTCAGTTACCGCGTCTGTATGCAGACTATTGACTCCTTCGCTAGTGCCTAAGGAATTCAGGTAAAAGCTGGTTGCTGCGGCCGTACTCACAACTATACTATCTATTAACGGCGTAGCTGCTCCGGTATTGGAATGTAAATACGCGCGATAGAAAAATTCTCCGGAACTACCCACCTGGGACATAAAATTAGTTAAGGCAGTAGCATCTATTTGCGCAGCTGTATTTGCATAGTCATAACCGCCGTCAGCAGGGATCGTTGTCCAGGTAGCGCCGTTCAAGTAATACCACTGGTAACCATTCTTAGAGAATTGAAATTTAATGGCGCTGCCGGTAGTAGTAGCGTTTACGGTAAATGCTGCCAGGTCATTATTATACATTGTGCCGTAAATTGGCTGAATAACAGGATTGCTTGTATTATAACTGCCTGTTATGGAATAAGCATTAGCGGTTTCCGGGAAAGAGAATGTTGCCATAGCAGTATCCGGGTCAGTAGCTAAAGTGGCGATTTCCGCAGCGCTTAAAACGCGGTTATAAATAATCGGCTCATCTATCATACTGCTTATATAATTACCTGATCCTCTATCAGAACCAATAGATACGCTCCCGTTTTGATTAGAAACAGTCATCGTAGTTGTATACAAAGCTTGCCCATCAACATAGATAATACTACCTTCAGTGACTCCTGACTGAAAAGTAGCCGCTACATGGTGCCAATTTCCATCTGCCAAATTTCTCCCAGCGTTGCGAAAAACTGCACCTGACCAACTATAAAGCCCAACAACGCTATCCGAAAGAAATGTCCCATATGCGTTACCTTTGGTTAATATTGCTCTTAGACCCGTACCTGGATTACTGGTTTTAATCCAAGCGCCGATCGTACCGGTAGTTAATTGCAAGCCTGCGGCATTGCCACAGTCGATATAATTATTCGTGCCATTAAACGAGATAGCTCTTCCGAATTTTCCTCCTCCTATTACAGACCAAGTAGGAGTATTCGTGAGCGTACCATTATTAGCGCCCATGGCATCAGTAGCAGTAGTTCCGCTGCCATCTTCAAATCTCCAGTAACTGACTGGGCCGGTTGACGGAACAAAGCTTAAAGGGGCACTAGTAGTGCTTACTCCGGCATTACCATAGTAGATATAAATATTTTTCGAAGAAGAAGCCGGGATACTTGGCACAATTACGCGGATATTGGCATTCTTATTCGTAGCATCAAAGGTATCCAAGCTATAAGTAAGCAAAGTAGTATTATTCGCATCAACTAATCTAATATCTCCACCATCGGCTTTGGCATGCGACCAGAGATTTCTATGATTACTCTCCAAAGTAACCTGAACCACATAATTGGCCTTTAAGGCTCCGGAATTAGTCAAGGTAACAACCTCCCGGTAAGGCCAATTTGCGCCTAAGGTAGGTGAAGTAGTGGATTCTTCGGGGACAGTAATACTTACTACTCCATTAAAAATCCCCGTGCCTGAAGCTGCTAAAGCTGTTATCTCCGACTGTGTAAGTTCCCGATTATAAAGGCAAAACTCATCCAGTAATCCTTGGAAGTAATAATTTCCCGGCCAGCCGCTAATTTGTAAGCTTGACCCCAATTGAAGACTATTCCCAGCCCCAGGTCCAACTGGAGTTTGCAGCACACCGTCAATATATAATTTCGAATCTATAATAGCCCCATTCTTTACAACACAAGCAACATGATGCCATCCTCCTGCTAATCCAGTACTGAGCGGGCCATATCTTTCGCTGCTTCCTGAATTATAACCTATCCATCCGCCTTCAATATAAAGATCGGTGTTAGGTGAAGCTTTACCCCAAGCCATTATTCCCTGAACACCATTCCATTTCATCCAGAATGCAATTGTATTATAGTTACCAGAAACAGTGTTAAAAGGCACATTATTTAAAGTAACGTATCCACTTCCACTAAAATTTAAAGAATGCCCTGTTGAGCCTGAACGCACATCAGATGACCATGATCCCCCGGTAAGCACTCCGCTATTCACATAACTCGATGAATCACTAATGGCAGAACCATTTCCTTCATTAAACTTATACCAACCAACCATTCCAGGGCTTGGCATAGCAATGACTGAACTAGTACTTTCTGAAGTTGCCTCGCTTGAACCGTAAAGCATATAAATAGTCTTGACCTCCCCAGCAGCAATAGTAGGAACCTTTACATATACAACAGCACTTTTTTCAGTGTAATTGAAAACTGCACAGTTATATTGCAGTTTAGCAGAAGTTGCCGGATCATAGAACCTGATATCCCCTCCATCGCTCTTCACATGCGACCAGAAAGCACTATTACCGGCAGTTAAGTTTATGGTTGCTACCACATTAGTACCTGCTCCTTGGCCGGTATTATCGATAGTCACTGCCTGCTTATACTGCATGTCTTCCAGATCCTTCATTAACCTGGCAGAGCCGCTTTCGACTTTTACTAATGAGCTCTTGGCATAGTCGCTTTCCGTGGAAAAATCATTGGTTACGGAAGTTGTCCCTACGGGCCCAAGGAAGTTAGTCCAGTTGCCGGCTCCATCCGGAGAAGTGGAAAGCTGAAAACGGATATCCGTTCCGGGCAGCAAAGTTTCATCCCAGGAAAGTTTCATCAATCTGTCTCTTAAGAAAGTGCTGTCAAAAACCGAAGAGGTTAAGCTCGCACTTGCCGGGTAATTAGTATAATTAACCGTCATATCCCTGAATTCAGGGGATGCGGCTAAATTCGTGGTTTTTAACTCTACCTTGTATTGCAGGTATTTATGCTTATCAGTTACTGTCGCCAGATTGGATATATCGTTACTATTCGTGGCGGTCACGCCAAAATCAGGCGCTCCGCTCATAGTAGCGGAATCAGAAGTACGGATAAATACTCTAGAAGTTGATGCCTGGTTATCTGCTGTAGTAGTCCAGTTTGCCGCGCCAAAACCGGCATTTTTACCGACTTGCATAATCCGGGAAGTAAAATCACCTGAACCAAATACATTATATTTACGTAAGTAAGGCGTGCCATTATATTGATTATTCAGAAGATAAATATATCTGTCTCCTCCATATGTTGCTTCGCCCACCAGATAATCGTCGGGCACACTATCCAATTCTGTCCAACTGTCATTAGTCTTACTGTAACGCAGCCATTTTCTGGAACCGCTGCCTACAGAAGCATAAAGATAATCCCCGATGCCTGGATACACCAAACAGGAGCCGGCATAAACCCTGCCGGGAACAGAAGTTAATTGCGTCCAGCCGCTGCCAATAACAAACTTATAGAACTCTGCATAGTTATATCCGCGAAAAGCATACAAGGTATTATCGCCTCCGTAAACCAATTGGCTGCCATAACGCGCGTTCGCTAAAATGCTTAATTCCGGGCTCCATGTATTACTAGCAATATCATAACTATAAAAAGTTGTACTGTTATTGCAACGCAAGAGATACAACTTGCCATTATCTCCGCCATCTGCCAACTTCATCCCGCTACTATCATCAGTGGTAAACGGTATGTCTTTTCTTGCTTCCCAGCGGTCATTTAAAATTGAGTAACGCCAAAAATTAGTAGAGTTATACCCCGGCATCCCGTAAATATAATTTCCGCTTCCCGGGTAATGAATATCTCCTCCGGTATTTCCATAAATCAGCGTCGGCGGAGCAGTTTTTTGCGTCCAAACACCGGTATCCAGGTTAAGCTGCCAGAACAGATTCTCATACCTGCCGGCACTCGAATTATAATCCCTTCCGGAGATATAAAGATAATTCACGCCATTATAGCGCACAGGCGTCATCGCTCCATAACCATACGGAAAATAACGATAGGTGGTAGCACCGGTAATAAAACTTTGCGGTATAGAAGGCGAATCCCATTTGTTATCGCTGATCGAATATTTAAAAGCATCAAAAGAATAGGATTGATAATCCGGGTCTCTCCATAAAAATAAGGAATCGGAGTAATTCGGCCCACCCCAGGCAAAGAGCCTGGCATAGCTGCCGCCGGTAAAAAGAGGCGCGTTTGCTAATTGCGTCCAGGTCTTTTCGGAGATCGAATAGCGGTATAAATACGGGTACTGCGATTCATTCTCCAAACAATAGATATAATCTCCTGCGGTATAAACGAATTTCGGATACCCTCTATTCATACGCGGAAAACTCTTAAAATTACTATCGCCGGTTAACCACGGATTATCCGTCTTCCAAGGATACAAATACATATAACTAGTACCGTTGTAAGTCATCATAATGTAGATATAATCTCCGGTACCAGGATAAATCATTTCAGTTCCTGCACGGGAATATTGCGGAGAGTTATTTAATTTTGACCAGCTATTCGCTGAAAGATCATACCTGAGGAAATCATAAGTTGTACCGCCGCGCAAAACAAAAATCCCGTCTTCATCGATTCCATCTCCCGGAGCAGCCATGGCAGCCCCATAGTTGATTGAGTAATATGTTGCCCCGACTTTTATTGGAGCTAATTCTGTCCAGCTATCATTGGTAATAGAATAGCGGATGAATGTTTCGCTGTTGCCTCCGCAAACTGCGTATAAATAATCCCCTCCCCAGTTCGGGTAAATCAGGTATCCGCCGCCTCCTATTAGCGTAGGCGCAAAAGCACGCTGTTCCCATTTATCAGCCGCGATATTATAACGCCAGAAACTACGTGAGTTTGCGCCCTGCAAAACATACACGTAGTCACCTACTCTCTGCGCAACAGCTCCGCCGCCAAAACCAGAATGCGAGTAATAATCATATATTGGCTCTGTCCAGGTGTTCGTAGAAATAGTATATTTCAAGAGTGCTGCCGGCTGGCTATATGAAGTACTCGTAAGGAAATAAATCACATCACCCGCAGGATCCGGCGCCCACAGCCAACCATTGGACGGCCAGGGCTTATCTTTTAATTTTTCCCAAGAACCATCGGAAATTTTTTGCCTATAAAACATTGGGCCATTATTTGCCGCGCAATAGATATAATTACCTGAGCCCGGGTAATGCCATGCAGTATAATTATTGAAATTACTGGGGAAATTATTCACCGTTACTGCGCCATTGGAAATTTGGATCTTGTTTCCGGATGAATTGCTATAACTACAGTTAAAATAAAGATAATCTCCTGTCCCGGGATAAATAAACCTGCCTTGTAACCCAAAAATATCGGAAGTATAATAACTGTTTTGCAAGCCGGTATAAGTATTCCAGCTGTCCTCTCCCACTGCCCAGCGATAAAAATTCTGCCGATAGTTATATCCTCCATGTACAAAAAGATAGCCTTGGGCAGCAGGTTTTACATAGATAGGAGAACCATGGTTACTGCCAAGGGTTACCGGCAAATCCGGTACTCCGGCATCATCCCAGGTATCAGTAACCAGGTTATAGGAAGCTACCTTATCCGAACTGCTTCCTCCGATCACATAAACAATATCGCCGCTGCCAGGATAGATCATATCCGCATCATACCCAATAGTAAAAGGCACAGTAGTTATTGGTGTGTCATTCCAGGTGCTGGTAGAAATCTGATAAGCAAAAATTTTTCCTGCGTCAGAATTATAATTAGACATCCAGTAAATATAATCTGCTTTACTGTGGCTGGCACCTGCCCACACCAACTGGTCTGCCTGCGTCCAGTAATTACCATTTCCCGGCAAATCTGTTACCTCATCCCATTGCTCGGTAGTCAGATTAAAGCGGATAAACTTCCTATAGGAAAGAGATGTGGAAGTATCATTACCGCTTACGAAATAAAAATAATTCCCTACTTTAATCCCGGCATAAGGAAAACCATAATAATCCCTTCCACCGCCGCCGATCTGGTCCCATTTTTGATTTGCGATATCAAAAGACGGCAGTTGAATAGTGTACAAGGCATAACCACTTGTACTATAACCCGGCAAGTAGAAGATCTTGTTCTGGCTGGGGACATATACTCCGGAAACAGAGCTTCCTGCAGTTGCAAAATTCGGCATATTGGTAATATTCGTAGCTGCCCAAGTTCCCGAGCCTGAAGGATCGAATTTACGAAAATACCAGTGTTCGTTTGTTCCAAAGGTAGTATAAAGATAACCATCCCCGGCAGGGACAAAAGTAGAAGAGTCGCTCACAGTATATGGCGCACTCTGCGAGTCATACCATTGGTTTGCCCCGGCATCATAATAATAAACCTGCAGGTTGCCATTACCGCGCAATAAATAAATTTGTGTTCCAGTACCGGGATACTGCAAAACTGCGCCGCTATCAGCAGTAATACTGCCGGATTTGATCGGCTGCCTGGTAGTCCAGGAATTATTAGAAATATTATAGCGCCAGAAATCGGAGGTTGCGAAACCGCGTGTAGCATACAATTGGGTAGTACTGTAAGTAACCAAATTTGCGCCTTGCCCCACTACCGCAGGAGGTGTTCCTGTCCCGGCCCCTCCGTCAGTCAGGTCGCTCCAGGTATCGGTAGCAACATCATAAGACCAGAAATCCTGCGAATAACTGCCCCTTAAAACATAGATCAAAGTGCCGGTTCCCGGATAAGCCATACAAGACGATTGATAAATTACCTTTGGTGCGGGAGCCAGATTTTCCCATTTCTTAGTGACAAAATTATACCTTCTAAAAAAAGTGGTATTATTGCCGTTTAAAACATAGATATAATTTCCCGTGTAGGCGCCCACCGTAGGTACATAACAAATAGAAGCGCCTTCTCTTGGTGCTCTGGGCAAAGGCATAGGAGCGCCCCATTTGCCTAAAGTAGGGCGTAAGGTATCATGAGTATTATTCTGTATTCTTACTGCACCAGTGCCGGTAGTTTCCGTATTATTATGCGTACCTTGGTTAAAATCCGCATCCGCAGTATCCACTACGGAACTTGTACTCGGAGAAAGCATAACCTTTCCGGCGGTAGCAGTATTGGCGTCCGCGCTCTTTTCGGAATACTTGGCCCAGTTGCTATCATTGGCCGGATGCACTGCTCCCACGTCATTATCATCTCCGCCTGACCAGTCAGTCTGGGTAAAGGTAGAATTGGCAGCTTCAGCAACTTGCGGAAACATCGGTAATATCTGGCCTAAGATAAGTATCTCGGCGAAAATTATTCTACAGGCTATTTTAAGGAGATTGGTATTTTTCATCTCTCTACCTCCCTAAATAATTTAAAGACCCTGCTCTTTAGATCCGCATATTCTTTATCGTTTAAAACCTTCCTGCGTAAATCAGTATTTTCTTCCCTGTATTCTTCAGAGCCATTATTATTGCGCAGCATAAAAATCGGCTTGCCGCTAAAATTATGCTTTTTATTCACTATAAGAGCGAACATATAATTATCTTTATCGAACTTGCCCAGGTTATCTATTACCATGACCCCTAAAAGATGCTGCTGCCTGATCAATAAAGGGAACAATGTCCCAATATCAAGCTCGATATCCTTCTGCCTGTCCTGTATAAAAGGCAATTCCCCCATTTCCTCCTGGAAATAGTAATCTTCAAATTCTCCTATCGGCCCGTATTTATGAAAAGCCGGATCCACTATATAGGTTGCCGAATTCTCGGATGTAACCTTCGGTGAAATTTTTACTACAATGTGGCCTGCTACCGGATAAAGAAAATACCCTGACTGCGAAGCCTTGACAAAAGCCAGGTCATAATTACCTGACAAAAGCGGTTTTATTTTCCCGTATGTATAAGCAGCCAATTCTCCGCAAGTCCCATACTTGCCTGCATCCAAAACAAAATTCCCCTGTTCATCGAATTGGTTAATATCCCGCAAAACCCAGGTTCCCTTGTTGAAATTAACCGCAATACTTACATGGTTCTCTTTTAACATCTGCAAACCGGAATATTCCAGCCGGTCGATTACCTGATAAACCTGATTTTCAGCGGGCAAATTTTGCGTAACTAAATGCAACTGCCTTAACCCTCTTTTTATCTGGCAAGAGAAAGGGTTCGCTACCAGAACTACGAGCGCTATAAAAAGCAATAAAGACAAGGCAGCTAATAAGTGCTCTCTTAAAAGCACTTTTCGTAAAATTTCATTTTGTTGTAAGCGTTGGGTGCCCCTCATGGTAGCCTCTCTTTATTGTGCCTTCTTAGGCGTATTCTGCACAGAACCCGCCTTCGCGCTCTTTAACTTCTCTTCCAGCTCTGCCGCGCGCTGTTTTTCTTTTTCCATACGCACAGCCATTGCCTGGTAAGAAACCATATCCGCGGCTTGCTTCTCATTGACCCCGCGGATAATTGCATTACGCTCTTCCTTTAAACGCTTGTCTATTTCGCTTTCCTTCTGCTCTAATTGCCTGGTGAAATTTTTCTTAAGCCTCATGGAATTGGCATAAAGATACAGGGTAAAAATCCCTAAGATCACGACCCCGGATATGGCGATCCTGATAAATTTTCCGTGTACAGCATCTTTAACCACTTCGCTGCTTCCCTGCGATGCAGGCTTGGTTTCCAATTCCGCGCTCAATTGCTCGACCTTTTTAATAAAATCCTGCGAGCCAATGGCCGTCTTCTTATTTAATTCTTTTCCTAAAGATTCCATCTGCTCCTTCGGGATGCCGGCTAAATATTTTGCATAATCAGAAAGAGAGTATTCCGAAAGCCGGGATTTTATCTCTCTGATCTCCGCCTCCATCTCTAATTGCGGGTTACCGCCTATATAATATAGGTAACTACTATACTTATAATCCTTCAGGTCATTAGTTAACCCCAGTGCCAGCGGATTTAAATGGATATAATTCATTGCCGGAAAAATATAGGCGTCTTTTTCTACCAGGACCAGCTTATGCCTCTCCTGAAAAAGGTGGCCTTTTCTTTCATGCTTGCCATTAAAATATTTCGTGTAATTCGCATTTAAGTCATGCATAATTTCTGAGGTAGTTAAGCCTTCTTTTAGTTCCATAAGCAAATGTAAATGATTGGGCAAAAAACAAAATGCAAATAATTTAAATCCATATTGATTCTTATACTTTTTTAATAATTCAAGGTATGTATAATAGTCAGAATCATCTTTAAAAATATTTTCATTGTTATCTCCACGCGAAGTTACGTAAACCAGCGCTCCTTCAACATGGGTTCGTGGTATTCTGGTCATTTTTTACTCCTTCTTGCGTGGTACTTTTGATTTTGCTCAAAAAAAAATCTCAGGATAGGTTTAACTACCTGAGATTCATTCTTTATAATTGCGCATCTTCGGTAGTCTGCCTATCCGTATTACGGACGCACGACTTTGCGTCCCCTGATTGCTCAGGGTTTGCCCTTTCGGATCAATTCCTGCTTTTTCTAATATAAAGTATACCATATTTTCTTACTTTTTCAATCTCTTAGCAGGATGCGTGGTACTGGCCTGTGTTTGCGCTTTATTTTCCAGTTCTTTTACTAAATTTTTCTGGGATTCGAGTTGTTTTGCCAGGTCATTATAAGAGGTTATTTCTTTTGCATGCTTCTCTTCTAAATCCCTGCAGATAAGCTCCCTTTCCTTAGCTACCTTGTTATTCAGCTCTTTTTCTTTATTTTTACTTAAATTGGTAATTTGGCTATTTAATTGAAAATTAAACAAGAATAACCCTGCACAAGCTAGGGCAAGAACCCCTGTTGAACCAAGAAGCACTGTTTTCAATTGATTTTCCTTCATTTAAGCTTAACCAGGATCAGATTGGACATTAACATGGCAAAATTGGACATTTTAAAACGATTATTTGGATCCGCTAGGCTGAATTTGGCCATAATTTTTAAGTTTTTCAATCCAAGCAATTACCTCATCCTTATCTTCTGCATCTGGCTTCAACTTAAGGTATGCCTGGTAATGCTCTAATGCCCGCTCCGGTATACCTCTGGCGCTGGTATAAAGCAACCCCAAATTATAATGCGCATCCGCGTTATTAGGGTCAAAGCTCAATGATTTTTCGTAAGCATCTATTGCTTCGTCAAAAAGCTTTGCCTGGGTAAACGCCACTGCCAGATTATAATGATAGACCCCTCTTTCTTTCTTTAAAGTCTCCTCCAGGGAGCTGATTTTGCCCTTTAATTCGGTGCTCTCCTTTTCATAAATATTCTTGCGTGAGCTGCCCTCTTGGATCACTTTTTTTTCCAGGCGCTCCAAACTAATCTTTGCTCTTTCCAGCTCATCTTCCTTTTTAACAAGGTTCTTTTTACTTTCATCAATGGCAGCTTGCAGTTTTTCTTTTTCGCTCTCTAACCGGCTGTTTACCCCCAAGTAAGAAACCGCATCAGATTGGAGCTTTTCATTTTCTTTAGCAACTTTTTCTTTTTCTCCCTGGATACGCTTTGTTTCCTCTTGGGACTTGGTAAGCAACTGTTTAGTCTGCGTAAGTTCCCTGCCTAGGCTAACTGCTTTTATAAAAGAAGCAATAGCCACACCCAATAAAACCAATATGCCTACACCTGCGATTATCAAAACTATTCTTTTTTTGTCCATTTATCTGCTCCGGCCTTTTAAGATTTCGATCCGCTCTCTAACTTCATCTGGCTTTGCCCCTTTAGGCACCAGTTTCAAATATTGCTCATAATAACGCACTGCCTTGCTCGGGCTCTGGCGGAATGCCGAATAAAGCAGCCCTAAATTATAGAAACTGTCTGCGTCCTTTGGGTCCAAATCCACTGCTTCTTCAAAAGCTTTGATTGCCCCGTCAAAATTTACTGCCATGGTATCATTTAACCCTAAGTTATAATATAAAAGGTTAAGCATCTGCCGGTCTTTTTTTACTTCTCTGACCTGGTTAATCCTCTGCCTTAAACGGTTCGATGCTTGGCTGACCTGCTCCTTTAAAACAAACTGCCATTCCAGGTAATTAAGCGCGCTATTCTGAAACTTAGCCGCCTCCTCCCTTAATGCCTGGCATTTATTATTTTCTTCGGATAATACTTTTACTTTTTCCGCTTCTGCCGCCAGGGTGCTTTTTAATTTCAGGTTTTGAATGCGGGTACTTATATAGAGGAACGCAAAAAAGGCTACGGAAAACCAGCTTACTAACAAAAATAAAGTGATAGGATTCATCTTTTTCATCTGTTTACCGCCCCCCAATCATCGCTCCGGGATAAGG
Organism: Candidatus Omnitrophota bacterium; assembly: GCA_028717885.1. Taxonomy (GTDB): domain Bacteria; phylum Omnitrophota; class Gorgyraeia; order Gygaellales; family Profunditerraquicolaceae; genus JAQUMX01. The sequence continues at coordinate 15,685 of JAQUMX010000015.1, read as the reverse complement.
ACTCAATCAAATACTCTACTTCTTTTTTATTCTTTGCTTGGGGCTGAAGCTGCAGGTACTTCCTAAAATAAACCACGGACTTTTGCGGGTCATCGCGGGTGTGTTTATACAATAGCCCCAAACGGTAATTTACTTCCGCATTATTCGGATCAAGCTTAAGGCTGGTTTCATAACTATCGATTGCCTGCTCAAAAAGCTTTGCCTGCATATTGGCATTACCCTGGTCGGCAAATATCCTGGCTTTTTCTTTTTCTAATCCGCTCACCTGGGTTTTTAACTTATCGATTTCCTGTAATAAAACTTTGCGCTCATCGGCAAGCTTATCTAACAAGTTATTGGCATTATTCAACTGGTATTTCGTGTCATCTGCTGTCTGTAATTTTTCATACAGGCCTTTGGCTTTGTCTTCCAGTTGGGTATTAAGCCTTTGCAGCGTCCCCGTTTTATCTTCCAGCTTGCTGTTTGAATTTTTCAAATCTGACTTTTCCTTATCGGAAGCCTGTTTCAGGCTCGCGAGCTTCTGGTTTAACCCTTCGATATCTTTTCTGGCCGTACGTAACTGCTCAGTGGCTTTATCCAGTTCCTTAATTCTTGCCTCTGCCTGGTTATTTTTTCCTTGAAGCCTGGAATTCTCCTCCTTAACCTTGCTAAGCTGCGCCTTTAAATCATTAATCTGCTTATTTTCCGCTAATTTTAACTGCCGCTCCTCTTCTGCTTTTGCAGCCTTGTTTTCTTTCTCCTGCTGCTTCTCTTCTTTCTTTTCCTGTTTAGTTTTTGGCTGGTCTTTCGGTTGCGTAGCCAAAAGGGCATTTTCGGTTTTTAATTTATTCAATTCTCCCTGGAGCGCAGCTTTTTCCTGCTCAAGCAGCTTTACTTTCTCCTGCGCGGCTTTAATAGCTGCATCTGCCATTGCTTTTGCCTGAGTAGTATTGGTTTGCTCTTCCTGGCGCACGGATTCGTTTTCTGCTTTTAGCCTGTCCAATTCAGCTTTTTGTTCAATAAGTTTTTTGGACAGTATCGATTCTTTTTCCCTGATCTCCTGCTCTTGTGAAGAACGCTGCTCCAGGTCTTTTTTCTGGGATTCTGTTTTTTTAAAAAGCATAAAACTATACGCCACGCTCGCTGCGAAAATTATTGCCAGAAATAACACCAAGACAGGGCCAAACTTAAAACCTTTTTCTACTGCGGGCTTTTCCGATTCCTTTTTTTCGTTAGGATTATTCATGAATCCTCTCTTTTAATAGTTTTTTAACCCTTTGATTTTCCCGCGCACATCCGTTCCCGATACCATAGGCTCATCCATCACAGGCGAATTTCCTCCTGAAAGCGGGATATTACGCAAAGGATTGGCTTCCCGTTGAGTTTTCTTGATACTCTCTTCGACTTCTTTAGCAACGATCGAATCAACAATGGTGCGTTTTATATCATCGGTAGCGATATCAGGAGGGACCAATCTGTCAACTTCTGCTCCGACAATTTCGTTGTCGCCCCGGATAATATGCGGAGTAATGAAAATTACTACTTCCGTGCGCTTGTCGAGGTTAGCCTTCGCGCCAAAAAATCCGCCGATAACCGGTAAAGCCCCTAAAAATGGTATACCATTGGTATCTTGCCGTTTATCCTCTTTGATCAAACCGGCGATCAGGATCATCGAACCGTCTTTAATCTTTACCACGGTTTCTGCTTCCGAAGTTTCCACAATTGGGATTTTACTGTTCAAAGAAGTTGTGAGCGTCTCGCGGACAGAGCTGACTTCCGGCTTTATTTTCATGGTAATAAAACCCTCTTCATTGATCGAAGGCACGATATGTAATTTTACTCCGACGTCAATAAATTCTACGTTCTCTGATGTAACAGTGGTGGTTTCTGCCTGGCTTTGCGACTGAGTCACATAAGCTTCACGGGAACCAACAAGGATTTTTGCTTCCTGGTTATTTACTACTGCCAGGCGAGGACTAGAAATAATCTTAGTATCGCCGAAAGTTTCCAATAACTGGAATGTTTCGGTCCAGGTATCAGTAGCCAATGTCCCGGATTTAAGCTGAACATTGGAAGCAGCCAGCGTCGGCGAAGGTGTCCAGGAAGGGCTTACGCCAAAGGTGCCTTTAAGGTCGAAATTATGCCAGTCAGCCGACTTAAAAAGCTTTTCCCAATTGATGCCGCGCTGGTATTCTTTCTTTAAAGTAATCTGTAAAATTTCCGCCTCGATAAAAACTTCTTTGGTTTCCGCATCAAAGGCCTTAACCATCTTGCCGATTTTTTTCATCTTATCCGGCAAATCCGAAATCACCACTTTGCTTGAACGTTCATCTACAAAAACCTCTCCAGAACCCTGGGTAATCGCGCTGGAAAGATGCGTCTTCATATCCGAGGACTTGGCATATTTAATATCGAAAATTTCCGTTTCCGGGGCCTTATCCAGGTCTTTAGCAGTTAGTTTCATTTTTTCTAACTTTTCCGGAATATCAATTAAGAGTATAGTGCCTGTAGCTTCATCAACGATTACTTTACCGATATCCGACTTTACCTGCGAGAGAGCGTTAAAAACCGTGGACGGCTTGGCGTATTTCAGTTTAAAACTAGTAAATCTTCTTTTCTCATTGAATTTCTTTCCATAAAGTTTTTCGTATTCTCCGCTGGTCATAATATTGATAATTGTGCCTTTTCTTTCGCTGGCAAGGTCCTGGCTGACCAAAACCACTTCTAAGGCATCTTCGAAAGAAAGGTTATTTAAGAAAATATTAATCCTACCGGATACGCTTTTCGTTGGGACAATGGTTACTCCCATCTTCAAGGAAAGAATTCTAAAAAGCTCGTTAATATCAATACCTTTTAGGTCCAAAGAAAGGCGGGATTCATCTACCTTCACTCCTTGAGCAACCTGTTCCTCATTTAAAGGGGCCGCAGATTCAGTACGTTGCCCTTCTTCAACCCGCTCAATGGGTTCCTGTTGCCCAGGCTCATCAGGTATATCCTGGCGTCCATTCAGATTTTCCGGAGGAGGAGGATTGTTTTCTAAGGGAGGAGGCGGATTATCTTGTGCGGCTGCTCCCGTGTTATCCTGAGTTTGAGCAGGTGCCCCGCTTTCCGCCGGCCCGGCAGATAATACTTTTGGCTCGGTTTTTGGCACAGTTGGTTGAGTAGCAACAGCAGGCGTAGTTGTTGCTGCGGCCGTAGAAGCAGTTGCCGCAGGCGTAGTCGCGGCAGCAGTACCGGTTGTAGTAGCATTACTTGCTGCTGTCGTGGCAGTAGAAGCAGTTGTTGTAGAAGTGCTCTGTTCAGCAGAAACAAAAACTAAGCTTCCCAGTAAAATTACCCCTCCTAAAACGCATACGACCCTTTTCTTATGCTCCATTTATCTTTCCCTTCCTTAATATTCTTTCGGACCTTTTAATTTTTGCTGAATGTTAATTCCGGAAACAGTATTATCTTTAGGAAGCACAGTTGCTAAGGGATGATCCGCCAATCCAGGAACCAAGTCCTTAGAAACTACACCACGCAGATCTTCTTTAGTGGTGCTGACATCTCCTTTAATAATACGCGGGATCAAAAAAACTACCATCTCTGTTCTCTTCTTTAATGTCGCACGCGAGCCAAAAAACGGCCCGAGAAAAGTCTTTGCAATACCGGGCACACCGGTAGTATCGCTGCGCTTATCTTCCTTCACTAACCCGCCGATCATGATCATTGTCCCGTCTTTAACCTTCACTACGGTATCGACCTCTGAAGTATTTACAATCGGCACGATACTTCCCATAGCAGTAGTAATAGTTTCTCGCACAGAGCTCACTTCCGGTTTTATTTTCAAAGTTATAAATCCGTCTCTATGCACCGTAGGCATAACGCTGAGCTTAACGCCTACATCGATAAACTGGATATTTTCCGCGGAAACCGTAGAAGCCGTAGCCTGGCTTAAACTCTGGATTACATATGCTTCGCGGGAACCGACCATAATTTTCGCTTCTTGATTATTCAAAGCTATAACCTTCGGCTGAGAAAGCACTTTGGTATCGCCAAGCGTCTGCAGAAATTTAAGTGCAGCCGTATATTTATCGCTTTCCAAGGTACCCACGCTCATCAGCATACTTGCTACGGAAAGCGCCGGAGAAACTGACCAAGACGGAGACGCGGGAAAAGTACCTGCAAGGCTTAAGTTGTGTATATCTTCAAAAATCCTCTGCCAATTAATCTGCCGCTGGTATTCGTCTCTAAGGGTGATTTCCGCGATCCTAGTCTCGATTTCTACCTGCGGGATTTCCGTATCAAAAGCGCTGATGATGCGCTTAATTTTTTTCATTCTGTCCGGAAGGTCGGAAACCACTACTCTTGTCGAACGGCTATCCACCAGCATTTCTCCGGCTCCGGGCGTAATTACTCCGGATAACTGAGACTTAATATCATCGGTTTTAGCGTATTGCAAATCAAACACTGCTGTTTCCGGCGCCTGATCAAGGTCTTTGATGGTTTTTTCCATTAAAACCAGCCTCTCCGGAGTATCCATTAGAAATATCGTAGCGGAAGTTTCGTCTACGATAATCTTTCCGACATCGGACTTTACCTGCGCCAAGGCATTAAAAACCGTGGAAGGCTTGGCGTAATTAAGCTTGTAGCTGTTGAATTTACGTTTTTCATTATATTTCCTGCCGTAAAGCTTTAAATATTCATCGCTAGTCATTACGTTAATGATCCCCGGGCTTTTTTCACAGGCTAAATCCTGGCTGTTCAAAACCACATCTAAGGCATCGTCCAAAGTCAGGTTATTCAAAAAAACATTAATCCTTCCGGAAACATTCTTCGTAGGGACAATCGTTACCCCCATTTTTAAAGAAAGGATCCTGAAAAGTTCAATTATATCAATACCTTTCAGGTCCAAAGAAATACGCTGCATAGGCGCAGGATTCTCTGTTTGCGCATCCAAAATCTGCGCCGGCATTGTAAGCAGGGCTAAAACCATTAATATATAGGTAAAACGCCTCATCTTAACTCCCACTCCTGCTCATCCTTGCCGATCACTACCTTGTCGCGAAAGATCTTCTTCACTTTTACCTGGCCCAACTGATCTCCATTGCCTAAAAGATAAGTCTTCTGTTCTTTAGTATCTTCGATCATTGCCTGCGGGTTATCCGACCACATGATCCCAACCAGCTTATAATTAGTGATTGCTACCGGCACCTCTGTGGTAAATTCCCCGGCCACCGCTCTCGTAGGCACAAAAGAAAAAATATTCCGGCTTCTTACCTGCTGCGAGAGTTCATTCATATCTACGTTCAAAACAGGCAAATTTTTTTCGACATTCTGCGCCGAAGCCGATTCTGCGACTAATTTTTCGAAACGCTTATTCAAAGCTATGCCGCTCCTGATAAAATCAAAGATCCAAAAAAACGTAAAACAAACGCAGGCTACGGCGGCTACTTTAGTGGCCATCCTTAAATCAAAACGCTTTAACAGTTCCTTGTCCAGCTTAAAACCGCTGATCATCCCCTTTATATTTTTCAGGGAAAACTTCTGCTTAACTGCGGGCGTAATGATCCTGCGCTTCTCTGTTGCCGGATTCTCAATAATCTTCAACAGCCTCTCTTCAGGAGTAATTTTTTCTTCCATCTTAAGCGACCTTATGTTCCGCAAAAACCTGCGATTCTTTAGCAATGATACCGCGGATTAATGCGCCATCAACCATACTCTTATTTTCCATCACCAAAGTCTTCAGCGCATGGTGACAAATCATAGAAATCCTTCTAGGGTAGCCTTGAGTATAATGATAAATCTCGCGGATTGCTTCATCATCAAAAAATTCGATTCCCGGCTGATAACCCGCAGCTGTAAGCCTAAACTCGATCATTTTCTTTGTCTCTGATTCGTCCAAAGGATTAAGCACATATTTCAAATTAATGCGGTCCATCAGGTTCTTCATTTCTTTTAATTTCGGTAAAAGCTCAAGCTGCGACAATAATACCAATTGCAAAAGCTTGAACTCATTGGTTTCGTAATTAAGCAGGACGCGCAGGATTTCCAGAGAAAGAAAATTTAACTTCTGCGCTTCATCAATCAAAAGTACCACGATTTTGTTTTCTTCAACTCCCTTTTGGAATAGATACTTTTTTATTGCTTCTTTGTAATCAAGGATATTTGCCGTGGCAGGATTAACATCGATTTTAAACGTGCGGATCAAAGAATCAAGAAAGAGCTCTTCTGTTTCATAAGTAGGATCCAGGATCATATGGAATACGATATCTTCCCTTTCTTTAAGCATATGAAAAAGTTTTCTGGAGAGCGTAGTTTTTCCGGTGCCCACATCTCCCAAGATCAAACTTAAGCCGCGCTTTAACCTGATCTCTACCATTAAACGCATGAGCGCAGCCCTATGCTCTTCTGACTCATAAAAAAATACCGGGTCAGGGCTTGTGGAAAATGGTTCTCGGTCTAAACCTAATATTTTATAGTAACTCATTTTCTTTTTTTAATTAACCGTTTAAAATTTTTCTGATTAACCGTAAGGTGTAGCCCTCATTCTTTAGCCCTTGAATCTTAACCAGGTTGTGCCTGATTTCGCTTTCCTTATACAGCCTCTTATTGCCCTGCTTAGTGATCACATGCAGCAGGCCGAGGTTCGTATAATAGTTCAAGGTCTGATAAGAAATTTTGTATCGCGCTACAATCTGCGGTGAAGAAATTAGGTTGTCCATCCTATCACCTTTCTGTAAACTACTATATTCACAATTTAAGTAGTACTTATAGCATAAGCTATAAGTCTTGTCAAGTATTTTCTTTTTTTTCGACGGGAGGGCATTTTGACAACACTAATATGCTTGTAAATGGCATGTGCTTTGCTTAAAGCGTGCATAAGAAATTTTTTGGCCCGGCATTTAGATTACAGTGTGCGAGGAATTACGCCGAACGAGAGCTCGCGGCCTGCGTTAGCCTACTGCGCGAGAGTGAGGCGTAAACCGAAGCACACGGCAAAAAATTTCAGCACGCGAAAGCAAACACATGCCATTAATATTTGTAATAGAGTTGTAACTTATTGAAATTACGAGAGATTTGAGCTTGCTTTAAACGGAAGGATTATGTTTTTGAATATTCTTTAACGACTCGATCACATTGATTGCTTCGTGTTTGGAGAGTTCGCTAACGCTTGATTTGCGGTAATACTTGTGCAGGAAATTCTGCAGGTGTCCTCCCTCCCACCCTAACTGCTCAACTAAGTAATTAATGTAAAGCTTCTGGCGGATAGTTAAGCCCAGCGGGTTAACGCGGTAATAGCGGCTGCGCACGAAATAATTCATTAGCTTGCGAAACCCGGTTTCATCAAGATCTTTCGCAGAATCCACTTGCGCAACTTCACGCAGAATCCTGCGGTATTCCGCTTCGCTTAAAGATAATTCTTTTTTTACGATATGCACTACCGCTAATTTCTTTTTATCGAGATTACTCAAGGGAAAGGTTTTTACGGTTACTGCGGCGCAGCGCTTTGATCATCCTCTCTTTTGCCAACTCGGGTGTTTGTCCTTCCGTAAGGTGATCACAGCAAACTGCAGCGTAGCCTTCGCGGTTTTTAATTTTGAAAATTACAACTTTAAGATGCCCGATTTTTTCTTCCATAGAATAACTGGTTAAAAAGAAAACCGAATCCTGTCCCGACAACTGCTCCGGCAATGACATCGGAAGGATAATGCACTCCCAAATAAATCCGGGAAAACGCCACCAAAAAAGCTACTGCATAAAGCCAATTGAATTTCTTTGCGCGTAGCGTAAAAAAGGTCACAATTAAAAATATGTTACTGGCATGGCCTGAAGGAAATGAGCCGCCATGTGCAGAAACTAATTGGATAACATCAGATAATGCTTCAAATGGCCGGACCCTGGAAAAAAAGTGCTTTAACAAAGCAACCAATAAATGCGTAGCAACTGCGCTGAGCAAAAGAAAAAAACCAAATTTTCTGATTTCTTTCTTTGGAATAATCGCCAGCACAATTACCAAAAGGAATAAAAACTTCCAATCTCCTATCTGCGTTATCCATGGCATTAAATAATCGAACAGCTTATTGCTGCATCCATGATTAATCGAATAAAACAACCAATTATCAAAATTTTGCATACGCTATCCTTTTCATTTTTATATTTACCTGCTCCTGCCTCTTACCGGAATTCCTTTTGCTCTTAAGCTATCGGTTTTTTCTTTGGAGCATTTCAAGCAAAGAAAAACCGGATGGTCATTGCTTTTATCGTATCCGGCAGTTTTTACCAGCCTCCAAAGATGCGAACTTGTCCCGCATTTATCGCACCTGCCCTCTTTTATATGCCAGACCTCTACTGCCGCAGATGTAAAGATAAAACGGTCTACCCAGAAAAATATTGACCCTCCGATTAAATTAGCTAATACTGTTGACCATATGCCTGAACCCATTCTCCTAACTACTAGCCAGAGGATCGGGGTACTTAATTGCCATCTGAATAAATATAAGAAAAATCTTTTCATTTTTTACATATCTCCGTTCTAATAATTTTCCGCTAAAATTTCGAAAAATGATTGCGGGTGCTTGCATGCCGGGCACTGTTGCGGGGCATCATTACCCTCCGAAACAAAACCGCAGTTAAGGCAATGCCATTTGACCGCAGATTTCTTTTTGAATACTTCGTGGCCTGCAATATTGTTGATCAATTTCCTATACCTGGCTTCATGGAACTTCTCTACTTTCGATACCTGCTCAAAGGAATGCGCTACTTCGGCAAACCCTTCCTCTTTAGCTACTGAGGCGAAATCCTGGTAAAGCGTAGTCCATTCCAGGTTTTCTCCGGCTGCAGCTGCCTCCAGATTGCTTTTAGTATCGCTTAAGATACCTGCCGGGTACGTAGCCTGGATTTGCGTGTCTCCCCCTTCGAGATACTTGAAGAAAACCTTCGCATGCTCTTTTTCGTTTTCTGCGGTTTCCAGAAAGATATTACCGATCTGCTCTAAACCTTCCTTCCTGGCAATGCTCGCAAAATAAGTATAGCGGTTCCTTGCCTGCGATTCGCCGGCAAAAGCAGCTAAAAGGTTCTTTTCGGTCTTTGTGCCTTTGATTGATTTGGCCATACCACCCTCCTTATAGTTCGATCAGGTTATATTCTTTGTTCCCCATGCCCCTTTGTACGGCATAATCGATAGTATCCTGGTGCAGCTCTTTGACTCCGGCAAGGAAATTAGTTTTCTTATGCTCCAATGCCAAATCCATAGTCGCCTGGTCAAGGCTTACAATATCATTAGAGACCAGGATACCAAAATCCTCGCTCACTATCTTTTCCCCCTTTTTGGAAATACAGTCGCATTCCTTGGTAATATCCAAAGCAAGGTTAATAAAGAATTTATTTTTGAACCTGTTCAGGATAGCACCTGCTACTGCCACCATCCGTTCGCAAAAAATCTTTGGCTCCTCTTCCCAATTAATTTTAATAGCGTCAAATTTACAGGCACAGAGGCATTCTGCGCACCCCACACAAAGAGATTGGTCAATAAAAGCCTTTTTCTCGTTCTTAAAAGTAATGGCTTTTGCCGGACAGATCGCCATACAACAGCCGCATTTAGTGCATTTTTCTATCAAAACACTGGGTTTTAAAGAAGAGTGCTGCATTTGCTTGGTTGCCCGGCAGCTCATTCCCATTGCCACGTTCTTAATTGCTCCGGCATAACCCGAAACAATATGGCCGGTCACATGGGTCAGTACTACCAGGCTATCCAACATTCCCACAAAAGAAGGAACCCGGACTTTTTTCAGGTCCTCCCGATCAACAACAAATTCCCTGCCATCCTGGCCAAAAAGCCCATCTGCAATAATAAAGGGTACCCCGATTTTTGCGTAAGAAAAACCCTTCTTTTCTGCCAGCGTCAAATGATCTACGGCGTTCTGGCGTTCTCCTTGATAAATAACGCAAGTGTCAAAAAGAAACGGTTTTGCCTGGTGCCGGCTAATTTCCTGGATAATAATTTTCACTAATTCCGGGCTAACATTGTAAACACAAGGCGTATCCCCGATAGTCAGCTTTACCGGAACAATCTCCTCTTTTTTAAAATTAGCGCAAAAATCCTTTGCCTGGATAATCCTTTTTAAGGCTGCCTGCCTTTGATTAGGGTCAGAAGAAGAAACTTTTACCAGATAAACGTCACTTTTCATTCTCTTTTAAGGACGCACAAATTTCCCCGCGCACCTTGTCTTTTAGAAGGTCAAAATCCTGTTCGGAATAATCTTTGGTTTCGATTGCCGGAAGCACTTTTAATTCACAGGTGACCTTATTTTTAAAAACCCAGCTCCCCTTAGGAAGGATATTCCGGGTACCGCTGATAGCAAGCGGCAAAACCGGCTTCTGCTCTTTAATTGCTAGCTTAAATGCCCCGTTTTTAAACGCACTCAACTCTCCGGTTGTACTGCGCGTCCCTTCGGGGAAAAAAAGCACGGACATATCTTTTTTTAGCCAGTAAGCAGCCTCCTGATAAACATCTTTGATACTACTGAATTCTCCGCGCATAAGCTTTATGTACTTCATTCCCGACATGCACCAGCCAAAAATCGGCACCTTAAAAAGGCTTTCCTTTGCTACCCATTTAAACTGGCGATGAGTTAAATAAACCAAGGCGATATCACTCATGCTTTGATGATTGGCAACTATCACATAGCTGCGCTTTGGGCTAAAATGCTTTAAGCCTGCGACCTTCATTCTCCAAAATGGGTTAACCCGGGTAATTGCTTCAGCCCACCAGTATCCTAAAGCATGGCTTAAGCGCTTTTGCCGGTCAAAAGGCCAAAGTTTAAGCAGCAAAACGCCCAGAAAAACACCCAGTGTCATCAGCGCCGTAAAAACCCAGATCAATATGGAAAGCAAAGTTTTCATGGCCTTTTATTATATCTTATTCGTTGCCAAAAGTAAATTAGAATGGTAAAATAATGTATGGAAAATAAGTATCATCACGCGTTATTCCTCAACCCTTATATCGAAAGTAATGCTAACTCCACAATGATGCTCTTTCCCCCTATCGGGGTAGAGTACGTTGCCACCAGCGCCAAGGGGTTGGTAGACAAAATCACCCTTCTTGATTTAAGGTACGAGAAGGAACTCTCCGATCCGCAGCAGCTGCTTTCCTTTATTTCCGAAAAAATTGACTTGGTTTGTATCGGCATCGGCTGGGACAGGCAGTTTGAAGAAATCTGCCAGCTAATCAACCGCATTCCTGATCATATTCCGGTAATTGTCGGCGGCTATAAAGCCACGGAAAAAGTCGAGGAGCTTCTTGCCCTCTGCCCTACCATTGATATTGTGGTTCGAGGCGAAGGTGAAGAAACTATCCGCGAAATTTTAAGCGGCAAGCCTCTAGAAAACATACTGGGCATCTCTTTTCGCGTTAACGGCAAAGTAACCCACAATGCCAACCGGCCCTTCCCCCGCGTTGACAGCTTAAAAGCTCCGGACCGTGCTCTTCGGCATAACAAATACGCGCTTTCCTTAAATGGCATCCCAATTGCCGGCTTAACCTTTGATTCGGTATTAAGCGCGCGCGGCTGCCCTTTTAATTGCAAATTCTGCACTTTTAGCCTTAATCCTTTAGGCCAAAAAAGGGATTATTCTGCGCGTAACGTAAAATCCGTGGTCGATGAAGTAGAAAGCCTGGAAGCAAAAGTAATCCTTTTTAGCGATGATAACCTTTTTGCTAACCCCGTGCGGGCGGAACAGATTTGCGACCAGATTATCGCGCGTAAAATCAAAAAGCGTTTCCTTGCCCAGGCAAGGATCGATATCGCTAAATACCCGGTATTACTGGAAAAAATGGTAAAAGCAGGCTTTAAGGCCCTGCTTATCGGAATAGAATCCCCTCATGATTGGATATTAACCCAGCTAAACAAAGGCTTTGACCAGGCAACAGTTAGAAGAGCTTTTGCAGTACTGCGCAAATACCCGATTTACTATAACGGTTACTTTATTTATGGCAATATCGGAGAAACCGAAAAAGAAATGCTCTATATTGCCCAGTTCGCTAAAGAGATCGGCGTAGATTCGATCACCTGCAATAAATTACGGATCGAGAAGTTTTCGCCATTAAGAGAACTTGCCGAGAAAACTCCGGGTTACCACATTACCGACCGAGGCGAGCTTTATTCCGATACCTATAGCCATGCTGCCTTAAAGAAAATCGCCAGAAAAATCAAATTTTCCTTTTACACGCCTGCACGCTACATGAAAATACTCTGTAAAAATATTTTTGTGACCAGGTTTTTCAGTTTCGGAGAAATCGCTTCGGTATTCTTACTCGCACCCACCCTGATTGTGAGCGTATTGGCAAGGGAACAAAAACGCGGCAGGCTCAAAGACTCGCTGAAACGCACCTTCATTAAAAACGCATAAATACCCCTAAAACAAAAAAGCCCGGCTTCTTTAAAAGAAACCGGGCTTTTATTTGCTTAGGTTACAACTTCACTACTTTAGTAGCTTGGTCACCCTTGGGGCCTTTTTCGACTTCAAATTCGACTTCTTGCCCTTCGTCCAAAGATTTATAACCTTCACCCTGAATTGCACTATGATGCACAAATACATCACTGCCTGTATCAGCCACGGTGATAAATCCGTAACCTTTTTGGTTCGAGAACCACTTCACTTTACCTCTTGCCATGTTCGTACTTCCTCCTTCTTTTGTTATTATAGTAAATAAAAACGCTAGAAACAAAAAAACGCAAGGTTAGAATTTTAGCCTTGCGCCTCGGTAACTTCTAATCCTTTATTTACTACAGAAACAATTTTAACATCTTTTTTCGTTTTGTCAAGCGATATTTTTGCTTATTTTTCGCGTAAAAACACCAGTAAAGCATTGATAATTGCCATAGGGCTAGGAGGACAACCGGGAATATGCAGCGCTACAGGCAGGATCTTATCCACGCCGCCCTCTACATAATATGAAGAAACAAAAATATCCCCTCCGCAAGCACAGTCTCCGCAACTAATTACAAATTTTGGCTCGCCAACCGCTTCATAAGTCTTTTTTAATGCCAGTACCATGTTTTTTGAAACCGGCCCGGTAACCAATAGCGCGTCAGCATGCCGGGGAGAAGCCACAAAATTAATCCCAAACCTTTGCAAATCATAAAGCGGGTTATTTGCGGCAATAATTTCCGATTCACAAGCTCCGCAAGAGCCGGTATCCACTTCACGGATATGTAAGGACCTGCCGAATTTCTGCTGAATCAAGGCTTTTAATTCGTTGCCGCTGGATTCTATTTTTTGCCTTAAATCCGGCTCGATCCGGCAAGTCACTATCCCCTTAATCATTCTTTCTTTAAATATTCTATACATTTTTATAGGTCGTTTCCTGCGTAAGATAAATCAAAACTCTTATTACAAAGCGGAAAATCCGGGATAATATTCCCCAAGGCGGCGAAACTTAAGCCCTGCCAATTATGAAAAGAGGCATCTACTATCTTGCAACGTTCAATTATCCCATTAATATCGGTTTTTAACCAATAAAGCACCGGCCCCCTCCATCCTTCTATATACCCTAAGGCTGTGCCGGATTTTGGCGTAAGTTTTACTTTAGGCCGGCTAAAGTCAAGCTTGGTTACAAATTCCCGGATCAAACGGCTCGATTCTTCAACTTCCTGGATCCTCACTTTTAATCTCGCAAGCACATCCCCGGACTCCTGGGTGATCATTTTAAACTTAGCCTCTTTGTAGATTCCGGGAAAATATTTTCTTAAATCCGTAGGTATCCCGGAAGCACGCGCAGCCAAACCAACTATTCCTAAGTCGCGGGCGGTTTTCTTGCGCAAAACTCCGGCTGTATCCACCCGGTCCATAAATGAGACGCTCGAATATAATATTTGCACCAATTCCTGAAAATCACGCATAACCTTATCCAGAGTTGCGATCAAGCAGATTTTCTTTTCCAGGGTAAAATTTGCCTCCAGGTTCCCCGGCTGGTTAATATTCTTTAAATAGCGCGATCCGGTCAATTTCTCGTTTAATTGCAGGATCGCTTCCTTAATTAAAGAGGCGTAAGCTGAGGCAAAACTGAAACCCACATCCAAAGCTATGCCGCCGATATCATTGGCATGATTATAGATCCTCTCCAGTTCCAGGAATATTCCTCTTAAATACGTTGCCTCCTTTGGGGCGGTAATGCCGCAGATCTTTTCTGCTGCCATGCTGAATGCCCAACTGTGGCTAAAAGCGCTGTCTCCGCTAACGCGCTCAGCCAGTTTTACCGCTTCCGTAATAGCTCTTCCCTCGAAGAGCTTTTCCACTCCGCGATGCGTAAAGCCTAAGCGGATCTCCAGGTTCACGATCGGTTCCCCTGCCACGCTAAAACGAAAATGCCCTGGCCCGATAATCCCCGCGTGCACCGGCCCAACCGGAACTTCGAAAACCCCTTCCCCCTCGACCCGGCTGAATTTATAGCTATCAAGTTCTCCGGGCTGCTTTGCCTTAAAATCTTTACGTAAAGGAAAACTGCCTTTTGGCCAAACCTCATCATGCAAATTTAAACGCCTTAAATCGGGATTGCCTACAGGCAACACCCCGAACATTTCATAGATCTCTCTTTCGAAAAAGTTAGCGGAATAAATATTCTTTGCCAAAGAATCAAAACTGGGGTGATTTTCCGAGATGTCAGTGCTTACTGTAACCCATAAAGATTTTTTCAGGCTCACAAACACACAGTTAAGGATAAATTTCTGCGCCTTTTGGCGCTCATCTACGGCAAAGAACATTTCTACCGGCGAAGGTAAGATTTTATGCAAAACCAGGCAAATATCGGCAAATTGTTCTCCCTTTACCTTTATATAGGCTTCATCAGGGTAAAGCGAAACAGCTTCCAACGGAATAAAATCAGGCTGCACGACTTTAAGTTCAGAAATAATTTTTAATTCTTCCATGCTTTACGCCCCCTGCAGCACCTTAATTGCCAGGCTGAATCCGTCTTTAAAGATCCACGGCAAAAGTATGCCTATGAGAGAAATTTGAATAAAAAGAAAAATAAACGCTATTTTTGCAGCTAAAGGCTCGCCGGAGGCTGCCATTTCTTTCGGCTTATGCCCGAAAAGTACTTTGCTTAAATGAAAAATCAAAGCAGCAAAAATTACTACGATAAATAATAGCAGCAACGCGCATGTCAAATAATTGCCTTTCATAAAGAGAGCAAAAATAATCATCATCTCACTCATAAAGATCGAAAAAGGCGGAAAACCGGTTAAGGCAAAAGTCCCTAAAATTGCCATGATCCCGCAGAAAGGCAAAGCCTGGACCACTCCCCGGATAGCGTTCATATTATGCTTTTTATAGTTAGCTACGATATCGCCAGCGCTAAAAAACATTAGTGATTTATTTACCGCGTGGTTAAAAACATGTAAGAGCGCGCCCAGAAACCCCAGGCTCGTGCCTAAGCCAAACCCCAAAGAAATAATCCCGATATGTTCGATACTGCTGTAAGCAAGCAGGCGTTTTAAATCTTTTTGCACTAAAAGAAAAACACAAGCCACTGCCAGGGAGAGCAAGCCTAAAAACATCATAAGATTTCCGCAAAACTGCGTTCCTAAGGCTTTATTGGTAATAATAGCAAAACGCAAGATTGCATAAATAGCGGTCTTTAATAAAACTCCGGAAAGTAAAGCGCTTATCGGGGCAACTGCCTGGCTATGCGCATCCGGCAACCAGGTATGCATGGGAGCTAACC